>NZ_JBQSVP010000020.1:0-38972 GCF_052376345.1 Psychrobacter sp. AOP5-GZ1-6
AGTCATTGGTGTATCGCTGGTGAGTCTCGTAGACGATTGCCTGATTTTGGATACTGGTATGCACCCGATGGGCGATCAGCAGCACAACAGCAGGCTTTTGAGCGCGTAGAAATTAAACCCCAAGCATTAGAATGTCTCTTCACTTTAGCCTGTGGACGCTCCTTTCAAGTCTCACAAGATAACTTATTTGCAGATTTCGATACTAGTGCTAGTACTTTCGTAAGAGATGTTTATCAGCAGGTAAAAGAATATATCGCAAGACCTCATACTTTACCACGTGACGCAAAAACTTTATTATTCACTTTACTTAGTATTTCTACCATTAACCCCTCCGAACCAGTCGTCACATAACACTATTATTTTTTGCAACCTAGATAACTAATCATTTTGTACGAACAATAACGCCTCACCACTAAAATTATATATGCTTTACGTTATAATAAGATATATATGCAATCTAACCTATTTATAGTCATCCCATTATGAAAGTATTACAGCGTCTCGTTTGAAGTATTAGATATGCATCTACACTCGGCTGCCTTGTACTACTTTTAAATTGAATCAACTATAGTATTAGGGCCTGTTCTCAATTCAAGCGATAGCTTTCTAACTGGGCTAAAAATAGCAAAGTTCTACCAAAATTCGTCAAATAGCTGGTTAATATCTCGATATTATTTACACTATTTTCTCGTTTGATGGCAATTTATCTCATTGTTATCTGCAGTTTTGAACTGAGGACACACCCCAGACAGCTTTAATTCAGCCACCTACATACTTATTTAAATGAAGAAAAATCTCATAACTATAAGATAAGGAAGCATCATGCAAGTATTCTATATTCACCCTGATAATCCACAACCACGCCTTATTGAACAAGCAGCTGATCTCTTACGTAAAGATCAATTAATCATCTATCCTACCGATACTAGCTACGCTTTCGGTTGTCGCTTAGGTGCGAAAGATGCTCTAGAAAAGCTTAAACAGATTCGTGAGCTTGATGACAAGCATCAATTTACACTACTATGCCGCGATTTGAGTGAAATTGCCAACTACGCAACTGTAGACAATATGCAATTTAAACAACTTAAAGCGCACACTCCGGCGCCCATAACCTTTATCCTAAATGCCACAAAAGATGTGCCGAAAAAACTGTCTCATGCTAAAAAAAGAACCATTGGTATTCGAGTACCAAGTAATACTATTGCTCAAGCATTGTTAGAAGCAATGGATGAACCTATTCTAACCAGCTCACTAATACTGCCTAACCGTGATGATGTTCTCGATGACCCATTTGAAATTGAAGATATCTTGGGCAATCAGATTGGTGGCCTAATAAATGCAGGTATAAAAACTACCAAGTTAACCACCATTGTAGATATGACTAGTGGCCAACCTGAAGTCATTAGACAAGGTGCCGCTAATGTTGATTCATTATTGCTGTAGTTGAAAATTTGACATAAAAAAAGCTCCAATTAATTGGAGCTTTTTTTATACATAATATATTCAGTGTCAAACTAGTCACGATCAACTAGCTCTACATATGCCATTGGCGCATTGTCACCATCACGATGACCGCATTTTACGATACGCAAATAACCACCTGGACGAGTTTGGTAACGAGGACCTAACGTGCCAAATAGTTTGCCTACCATAGCTTTGCTACGCATACGGCTAAATGCTAAACGACGGTTAGCAACGCTGTCTTCTTTAGCCATAGTGATTAATGGCTCGGCAACGCGACGTAGTTCTTTAGCTTTTGGTAAAGTTGTTTTAATCAGTTCATGCTCAAATAATGAGTTAGTCATGTTCTGAAACATTGCCTTACGATGACTGCCGGTACGACCCAGCTTGACTCCACTCTTACGATGGCGCATAGTCAAAAATCCTTAAAGTTTAACGGCTACGATAAGAAAAGCGATCATCAACACGTAAATCAGCTGGTGGCCAGTTATCTAGGCGCATACCGAGCTCTAAATCTTTAGACGCTAACACGTCTTTGATTTCTGTTAATGACTTCTTACCAAGATTTGGGGTTTTTAGTAGTTCAGTCTCTGAACGCTGTACCAAATCACCGATATAGTAAATGTTTTCAGCTTTTAAGCAGTTGGCTGAGCGAACCGTTAGTTCAAGATCGTCCACAGGGCGTAATAGCACCGGATCAACCTCTTCTTTTTCTTTCACAGGCTCAGGCGCTTCTTCAGCTTCTAGGTCAACAAAGATAGAAATCTGTTGTTGTAAAATAGTGGCTGCTTTACGAATTGCTTCTTCTGGATCTATAGTGCCATTAGTTTCAAGCTCAACGATAAGACGATCAAGATCAGTACGCTGCTCTACACGAGCGTTCTCAACCTGATAAGCAACACGAAGCACAGGACTAAAGCTTGCATCAAGCTTCAAGCGTCCAATTGCTTTAGTATCACCATCTTCACGGCGCTGGTTTGCTGGCTCATATCCACGACCCATTACTACACGCAAACGCATCTTAAGATGACCACGATCACTCAATGTACCCAATACCAATTCTGGATTGATGATGTCTACATTATGTGGTAACGCGATATCTGCAGCAGTAATAGTGCCTGGACCTTGTTTATCCAAGGTCAAAAATACTTCATTTTGGTCATGAAGAGTGATTGCCAAGCCTTTTAAGTTCAAAAGCAGGTCAAGCACATCTTCTTGTAGTCCTTCAAGTGTTGAGTATTCATGGTCAACACCATCAATCTCAGCTTCAATGACTGCAGCACCAGGTAATGAAGATAACAAGATGCGACGTAAGGCATTACCTAAAGTATGCCCAAAGCCGCGTTCTAACGGTTCGAGCGTGACTTTCGCAATCGTTTCATTAACCGTATCCACGTTAATGGCGTTCGGCGTTAGAAACTCAGTTGCATTTAGCATCATGATGTCACCTCGATTTATTAAACTGGTTTAATTAACGTTAATTGCTCAATGTCATTTTTACGACATCGAGCAGTACGTCATTACTTAGAGTATAGCTCAACGATCAAGCTTTCGTTGATTTCAGCAGGTAGATCAATACGATCAGGCGCTTGTTTAAACGTGCCTTGTAGTTTGCTGTGGTCAACATCTAGCCATTCCGGAATACCACGTTGTGTCGCTAGTTCAACAGCGTTTTTAATACGTAGTTGTTCGCGAGACTTCTCTTGGATAGCGATGACATCACCATCTTGAAGCTGAATTGATGGAATGTTCACACGAACAAACTCATCACGGCCAGCTTTTTTCACCATAACAGTACGATGACTGACTAGCTGACGTGCTTCTGCGCGAGTTGAGCCAAAGCCCATGCGATAGACCACGTTATCTAGACGACTTTCTAGCATAGCTAGTAAGTTCTCACCAGTAGCGCCACGCTTACGAGCAGCTTCTTTATAGTAATTAGCGAATTGACGCTCTAGTACACCATAAATACGCTTAACTTTTTGCTTTTCACGCAACTGTAGAGCATATTCTGAGGTCTTATTACGGCTAACGCCATGTTGACCTGGTGGACGACCAGCTTTTTTTGTTTTTACGTCGTATGGTTTAACACCAGACTTAAGACCTAAGTCAGTACCTTCACGACGTGATAATTTGAGTTTTGGTCCAATATAGCGGGCCATTGTTATGTCTCCTATAAGCTTCTGGGATAAAAAGCTTCGTCTTTAATATTAGACGCGGCGCTTTTTCGGCGCACGGCAACCATTGTGTGGGATTGGGGTTACATCAGAGATGCTGTTAACTTTATAACCCAATGCACCTAGTGCTCTTACCGCAGACTCACGACCCGGTCCTGGTCCTTTGACCAAAACATCGATATTCTTAACACCATATTCTTGGGCCGCTTTACCAGCGACTTCAGCTGCAACCTGAGCTGCAAATGGTGTAGATTTACGTGAACCACGGAAGCCTTGTCCACCTGAAGTGGCCCAAGCCAATGCATTACCTTGGCGATCGGTAATCGTAACAATGGTGTTATTAAAAGACGCATGGATATGGGCTACGCCCTCCGATACTGAACGACGAGCCACCTTTTTGCGACTACGAGTGTCTTTTGCCATCTTTTAGCTTCCTAAGTTAATTATCTTTTGAGAGGGCGTGTCGGACCCTTACGAGTACGAGCGTTGTTCTTAGTGTTTTGACCTCTAACTGGTAGGTTACGACGATGGCGAATGCCACGGTAACAACCAAGATCAACTAAGCGCTTAATATTCATTGACACTTCACGACGAAGATCACCTTCAGTCATGTAATTTGCAACTTGTGCACGGATAGCATCTAACTGTGTATCATCTAACTGGCTAACTTTAGTAGTAGGGGCAATGCCAACTGCTTCTAAGATTTTCTGAGCAGTGGTACGACCTACACCAAAGATGTAAGTTAGTGAAATAACAGCATGCTTATTATCCGGAATGTTTACGCCGGCAATACGAGCCATTGATTTCTCTCCATTAAAGAAAAATGAGCATTATCTCTCGATAAAGCGTTATTTTTCAGATTTGTTGCTGTCGATACGTAAACCTTCATAACGCTTTTTCTGAATTGACCTAATAGTAAGTCAGCCATTAAAGACACTATAAAAGTTTTTCATATAAACTACGGCAAGTGGCGGATAATAACTCATCCGCCGTCATTTTTCAAGTATTAATTTAATCAGTAATAGAGCCTATGGCTAAATCACGCTAAATATTAACCTTGACGTTGCTTGTGGCGAGGTTCTGCTGTACAAATAATATGTACACGGCCTTTACGGCGCACAACTTTACAGCTACCACAAATCTTTTTAACTGATGCTTGAACTTTCATAGCATGCTCCTTGAAATATCGTACCGCTCATTTTTAAGGTTGAGTGGGCGATTGAATTAACGTCTGATCATGATATTGATGGGTCATCAAATGCGCTTGAATCTGCGATATGAAATCCATTACCACAACCACCATAATCAGTAAAGACGTACCACCGAGTTGAAACGGCACACCAAACGATGACTGGACGACCATTGGCATTAAACAAATAACCGTCATATACATCGCGCCAATAAAGGTCAGTCGGTTTAATACATGATCGAGGTAACGCTGAGTTTGTTGTCCTGGGCGAATACCTGGAATATACGCACCACTACGTTTAAGGTTCTCTGCAACTTCACGGGGACTAAATACCAGAGCCGTATAGAAATAACAGAAGAAAATAATCATCGCACCAAACAGTACCAAATATAGCGGCTGTCCTGGAGACAATACCAATGCCATATTTTGTAATATTTTTTGTGTAAAGGTAGGATCAGTTGATTGACCTACCCACTGCCCTAAACTGGCTGGAAACAACAGCAAAGAACTTGCAAAAATAGCGGGAATAACACCTGCCATATTTAGCTTCAACGGCAAATGAGATTGCTGCTGAGCATAAATTTTGCGACCTTGCTGCTGTTTCTGTGCATAGTTTACAGGAACACGGCGTTGGGCACGTTCAATATAAACAATACCGGCAGTAACCGCGATACCTAGCAACACAAAAATAAATAGCACAATCAAGTTCATCTGACCTTGATTGACTTGTTCGATAGATTGCGAAATCATACCTGGTGTACCAGCCACAATACTCGCAAAAATGAGCATTGAAATACCGTTACCCACACCACGCTCTGTAATCTGCTCACCAAGCCACATTAAAAACATAGCGCCCGCTACTAACGAAGTAACGGCTGGAATATAAAAAGTAAGACCAGAAGATAAAGTAAGATTTTGACTGATTAAACCAGCACACATTCCTAATGACTGTACTAATGCTAAAGCAAGCGTCCCCTGACGGGTATACTTGTTTAACTTACGTCGTCCTGCTTCCCCCTCTTTTTTGAGAGCTTCAAGCGATGGTAATACCGCAGACATCATCTGTACAATAATCGATGCTGAGATATATGGCATAATGCCAAGTGCCATAATGGACATACGTTCTAGTGCACCACCTGAAAACATGTTAAACATGCTCAAAATGGTATTTTCGTTGCGCGAAAACAGATCAGCCAAATTAACTGGGTTAATACCCGGTACTGGAATATGTGACCCTAAACGATAAACAATCAATGCGCCGATTAAGAATAATAAACGCGTCCATAATTCATCATACTTTCGTATAAATGCGAATGGATTAAGCGGTATACCAGTCGATGACATTGATTGTTTTGACACGTTACTACTCCTCGATGCTACCACCAGCAGCTTCGATTGCTTGCTTAGCGCCTTTAGTTACTTTGATACCTTTAAAGGTATAAGCTTTAGTAACTTCGCCTGATAACATTACACGGGCACGTTTCATATCATGACGAATAAGGTTGGCAGCTTTAAGTGTTTCAATGCTGACCACATCGCCTTCAATTTGTTTTAATTCAGAAAGACGTACTTCAGCAGTTTTCATTGCCATCTTACTGGTAAAACCAAATTTTGGTAGACGACGGTATAAAGGCATTTGACCACCTTCAAATCCTGAGCGAATGCTAGAACCTGAACGAGACTTCTGACCTTTTACACCACGGCCACCAGTCTTACCAAGACCTGAACCGATACCACGACCACGACGTTGGGCAGTTTTCTTTGCGCCAACACCTGGTGATAATTCATTTAATCTAAGACCCATTACGCTTCCTCCACTTTTACCATGTAGTTAACGCGATTGACCATACCACGAGTTGAAGGAGTATCTTCTACTTCAACAGTATGATTAATGCGGCGTAAACCCAATCCTTTCAAGCTCGCTTTGTGGCTCTTTAGGCGATGGGCACCCGATTTAAATTGAGTGACTTTCATTTTTTTCATCGTAACTCACCTAGTCTAAGTTAACCCAAGATTTCGTCTACAGATTTACCACGTTTAGCTGCCATCTTCTCTGGAGTTGACATATCACGTAAACCGTTAAACGTTGCACGAACAACGTTAGCAGTATTGGTAGAACCATAACATTTAGTCAAAACATCTTTGACACCAGCAACTTCTAACACAGCACGCATTGCACCACCAGCGATTACGCCAGTACCTTCAGATGCAGGTTGCATATAGACTTTACTAGCACCATGACGTGCTTTGATCGGATGATACAAAGTTGCATCATTTAACTCAACAGTAATCATATTACGTTTAGCAGCTTCTAGTGCTTTTTGAATAGCAGCTGGCACTTCACGTGCTTTGCCGCGACCAAAACCCACACGACCATTGCCGTCACCCACTACAGTCAACGCAGTGAACGAGAAAATACGACCACCTTTAACTACTTTTGCAACACGATCAACGGTAACTAAGCGTTCTACTAGACCGTCAGTCTGTTCATTTTTATCATTTTTATCATTTCTAGCCATGATTAAAACTCCAATCCGTTTTCGCGAGCCGCTTCAGCTAAAGCTTTAACTCGACCATGATATTTAAAACCACTACGGTCAAAGGCAACTTTATTAATGCCAGCTGCTTTTGCGCGTTCTGCGATCATTTGGCCTACAGACGTTGCTGCATCAACATTACCAGTCGCACCAGAGCGCAAGCTGCCGTCTAAGGTAGATGCCTGAGCAATCACTTCACCACCGTTAGGAGAGATAATCTGGGCATAAATATGTTTTGGCGTACGGTTAACCGTTAAGCGATGAACGCCTAAGAAACGGATATGCGCACGGGTTTTCTTTGCTCGACGTAGACGAGCTGCTTTTTTATCAAACATTTCAACTCACCTTATTTTTTCTTAGCTTCTTTGCGAATCACATGCTCGTCACTATAACGAATACCTTTGCCTTTGTAAGGCTCAGGTGGGCGGAAACCACGGATGTTAGCCGCTGCTTGACCAAGCTGCTGTTTATTGTTTGATTTCAAAACAATTTCAGTTTGCGTTGGGGTTTCAGCTGATACACCTTCAGGCAACGTATACTCTACTGGGTGAGAGTAACCAACGTTTAAAGTTACTTTATTGCCAGCAACTTGTGCGCGATAACCAACACCAATCAATTGAAGACGTTTTTCAAAGCCTTCATGAACGCCCTTAACATAGTTGTTAACTAGAGCGCGCATGGTGCCAGTGTGCATCATAGCTTCTTTTGAATCGACTGTAGGTGAGAAAATGATAGCATCATCTTCCTGTTTCAGCTCGACCAATTCATGCAGGCGTAAAGACAAATTGCCGTTCTTGCCTTTAACTTCGACCTGCCGATCGTTCAAAGTAACGCTTACGCCGTTTGGCAGCGTTACTGGGGCTTTAGCCACACGAGACATAGGAATATTCCTTAAAAAATTAACTTCTTTATATTAGCGAAAAAACTAACAGGCTAAAAAGCGTGTTAGTTTAGCATAGTTGACTGTGTTAGACACCTATCAATTTAAATTAATTTATAATCATTCAATTGATAAGAGCCTAACAACTATCAAATAAACTTCATCGTCGTATAGCTTACGCTACAAATGCGACAATTTCACCACCGATACCAGCAGCGCGTGCAGCACGATCGCTCATGATACCTTGGCTAGTTGATACAATAGCAACGCCCATACCCTGTTTAACAGTAGGGATAGAATCTTTGCCACGGAACTGACGCAAACCAGGACGGCTATAACGTTGAATAGTTTCGATGACAGCACGGCCTTCGAAATATTTTAGTTCAATAGTAAGTGTTGCTTTGTTGTTTGCTTCTTCAGCGACAACAGCACTAGCCACATAACCTTCGCTAACCAGTAAATCAGCAATTGATTTACGTAGTTTAGAGTTCGGCATTGCTACCGATACTTTATTAGCCATTTGTGCGTTACGAATACGGGTTAGCATATCCCCAACGGTATCTTGCATACTCATATAGTTACTCCTTACCAGCTTGCTTTACGAACACCAGGCACATCGCCTTGCATGACACGCTCACGCAGCATATTGCGTGATAAGCCAAACTTGCGGAAGTAACCATGAGGACGACCGGTGATAGCACAACGATTACGCAGACGTACTGGTGATGAGTTACGTGGTAGAGCTTGTAGCTCTAGCATCGCTTCCATACGAGTTTCGTCACTTGCAGTCATATCACTGATAGTTTCTTTTAGCTTGATACGCTTTTCAGCATATTTAGCAACCATTTTTTCGCGTTTTAATTCGCGGTTAATCATGCTCTTCTTTGCCATAACGTCTTTACCTTATTTAAATGGGAAGCCGAATGCTTTAAGCAACGCACGACCTTCTTCATCACTACTAGCTGACGTGGTGATTGTCACATCCATACCGCGGATACGATCAATTTTGTCAAAATCTACTTCTGGGAATACGATTTGTTCTTTAATACCCAATGAGTAGTTACCACGTCCGTCAAAGGCTTTAGGTGAAAAACCGCGGAAATCACGAATACGAGGAATTGCAATGGCAATGAGACGATCTAAAAATTCGTACATTTGCTCACCGCGTAGCGTTACTTTACAGCCAATTGGCCATTCTTCACGAATTTTAAAACCAGCAACTGATTTACGCGCTTTAGTAACAACAGGTTTTTGACCAGCAATAGCGGTCATATCGGCAACTGCACCTTCAAGAATTTTCTTATCTTGAGACGCACCACCCACACCCATGTTAAGTGTGATTTTAGTGATTTTAGGCACTTGCATCACATTTGTTAAACCAAGCTCTTCTTTGATTTGCTGCTTTAACTTATCGTTATATAAAGATTTTAATCTTGCCATTACCATTACACCCTTAGTGTCTTACGCAGTCGCCACTACTTCACCGTTCGAACGATAGACGCGTTGTTTCTTGCCGTCTTCATCGAACTGATAAGTAATACGATCAGCTTTTTGGGTTTGCGCATTTAAAATTGCGACATTTGAGATATGTAGAAAAGCTTCTTGCTTAAGAATACCGCCTTCAACGCCAGCTGCCTGATTAGGCTTCTGATGTTTAGTAACAATATTAATGCCTTCTACTTTAATACGATCATTTTTTACAGCTTGTACAGTACCTTGTTTGCCTTTATCTTTCCCAGCAATCACGATAACTGTATCGCCTTTACGTAATTTTGACATGGATTACCTCACAATACTTCTGGTGCAAGTGATACAATTTTCATAAACTGATCACCACGTAGTTCACGAGTTACCGGTCCAAAAATACGAGTTGCAATTGGCGCTTTATTTTGGTTTAACAATACCGCAGCATTGTCATCAAAACGCAACACAGAACCATCCGGACGACGAACGCCTTTTTTGGTACGTACAACTACTGCATTCATCACGTCGCCTTTTTTAACACGACCGCGAGGAATGGCTTCTTTAACCGTTACTTTAATAATGTCGCCAACTGATGCATAACGACGATGAGAACCACCCAGTACTTTAATGCACTGAACTCGCCTTGCACCGCTATTGTCTGCAACTTCCAGCATTGACTCAACCTGAATCATAGCGTTACTCCACACGTATGAGCAATAAAAACCAGTTGCTGCCGCTAGCACAGTATGAGTAGACGGCATTTTAATATAAATAGCCGCGACTTACTCTTAATGTGAGTGATATACGCTCGGCGCAATCAGCATCCTTAAAAAGGCGGCTATTTTAACAGCTTCTGGCTTTTAATGCAATTTACTTAGATTTTTTCTACTTTTTCAACCACATCAACTAAAGTCCATGACTTAGTTTTTGAGATTGGACGCGTTTCTTTGATACGGACAAGGTCACCTTGTTGGCAAACATTGTTCTCATCATGTGCTTTGATTTTTGTAGAACGACGAAGCTGTTTGCCATATAGAGGATGACGAACCAGACGCTCAATCAAAACTGTGATGGACTTATCCATCTTGTCGCTGACAACTCGTCCTGTCAATACGCTAGCATTGGTAGCTGTTTGATTGTTATCGCTCATGAGTCGCCTCGTTGTTTCTCGTTAATCAAAGTCTGAAGCTGTGCAATCGTACGACGATTGGCACGTACTTCATGGGTATTACCCAACTGACCAGTTGCTTTAGCCATACGAATACGGAAAGCATCAAGTTGCTTTTCATCAAGTAACTGGGTCAGTTCTTCTAATGATTTATCACGTAATTCACTGATCTTCATTACATTATCGTCCGCTTAACAATGGTAGTTTTAAAGGGCAGTTTTGCTGCGGCAAGCGTTAATGCTTCGCGAGCAAGCTCTTCAGAGACCCCTTCGATTTCATATAGCACTTTACCAGGCTTGATTTCGCATACCCAATATTCGACTGGACCTTTACCTTTACCCATACGTACTTCCAATGGTTTGTTGGTAATTGGCTTGTCTGGGAATACACGAATCCAAATCTTACCGCCACGCTTAATTTTACGAGTGATGGTACGACGTGCTGCTTCAATTTGACGGGCAGTCATACGACCACGAGTCAACGATTTTAGACCAATTTGTCCGAATGCAACGGTGCTTCCACGATGAGCTAGCCCAGTGTTACGACCTTTATGCATTTTACGAAACTTGGTACGTTTTGGCTGTAACATAGTTTAACCTCTGTCTGAGTTTCGACGGTTTCCGTTTCCACGACCACGGCGTTTTGGCGCACGAGGCTTCTCTTCGTTGACGGGGTTATAAACACTGTTCATACCGTCAAGGATTTCGCCACGGAAAATCCAAACTTTTACACCGATAGTGCCGTAAGTTGTCTCTGCACGTACTGACGCATAGTCAATATCAGCGCGGAGTGTATGCAATGGCACACGACCTTCACGGTACCATTCAGTACGAGCAATCTCAGCACCGCCAAGACGGCCAGACAACTCAACTTTAATACCTTTAGCACCAGAACGCATGCTGTTCTGTACAGCGCGCTTCATTGCACGACGGAACATAACACGACGCTCAAGCTGGCTACCAATACCGTCTGCAACCAAACGTGCATCAAGATCAGGTGACGTGATTTCTTCAATGTTGACCTGAGCAGGTACGCCCATAATTTTGGTCAATTCTTTTTGAAGTCTTTCGATATCTTCGCCTTTCTTACCGATAACGATACCAGGGCGCGCAGTGGCGATGGTAATCTTAGCAGCGCCAGTAGGACGCTCGATCATGATGTTACTGATCATAGCGTTATCTAGCTTCTTGCGAAGGTATTCACGAACTTGAATGTCGTTGATGAGGTATTCTGAGTATTGTTTAGGGTTAGCATACCAGTTTGCATTATGCTTTTTGACAACACCAAGACGAATTCCGATTGGATGTACTTTTTGACCCATAACTTATTCTCCTACCTTTATAGTGATGTGACAAGTACGCTTGCTGATACGATCAGCGCGACCTTTGGCACGTGGTAGGATACGTTTTAGCGTAATGCCTTCATCAACGTAGATAGTTGATACTTTAAGAGTATCGATATCTAGACCGTTGTTGTTTTCGGCATTGGCGATGGCTGAGTTAAGACATTTCTTAACAAACACAGCGCCTTTTTTATTGCTATACGTTAGGATATCCAAAGCACGCTCAATAGATTTGCCACGAACTTCATCAGCAACGAGTCTAACTTTTTGTGCCGATATGGCGGCACCGCGTAATTTTGCAGTTACTTCCATGGTAAGCACCTTATTTCTTAGCTTTTCTGTCAATGCCATGACCACGATACGTACGAGTCGGGGCAAATTCACCTAGTTTATGACCAACCATCTGTTCGCTCACGATAACCGGTACATGAGTACGGCCGTTGTGAACAGATAAAGTTAGGCCAACCATTTGTGGCAAAATCATCGAGCGGCGCGACCAAGTCTTAATTGGCTTGCGTGAGTTGGTGTCTAATGCATTCTCAACTTTAGCAAACAAATGCGCGTCTATGAATGGACCTTTTTTCAATGAACGAGGCATGAAATTCTTCCTTTATTTCTTCTTGGCGCGACGGCGGATGATCATGTTGTCAGTACGCTTATTACTACGCGTTTTAAGTCCTTTAGACTTCTGACCCCAAGGGCTAGTTGGATGGCGACCTTTGTTACGACCTTCACCACCACCATGTGGGTGATCAACCGGGTTCATAGCGACACCACGAACTGAAGGACGAACACCACGCCAACGTGAAGCACCGGCTTTACCAAGTGATTTCAAGTTGTTTTCAGTGTTAGAAACTTCACCGATAACAGCACGGCAATTCACATGTACGCGGCGAGTCTCGCCAGAACGCAAACGTAGAATAGCATAGATACCGTCACGACCTAATAACTGAACACTAGCACCCGCTGCGCGAGCCATCTGTGCACCTTTACCGATTTTAAGTTCGATATTGTGAATCACAGTACCCAATGGGATGTTTTTCAGTGGTAAACAGTTACCTGGGCGAATTGGTGAAGTTTCACCTGACATCACTGTATCGCCAACTGCTTGTTTTTTAGCAGCGATGATGTAGCGACGTTCGCCATCAGCATACTTAAGCAAGGCAATATGTGCAGTACGGTTAGGATCGTATTCGATACGCTCTACTGTAGCTGGGATATTGTCTTTAGTACGTTTGAAATCGATAACACGATAATGCTGCTTATGACCACCGCCAATATGACGAGTCGTTATGCGACCATTATTATTACGACCACCTGACTTACTTTTTGATTCAACAAGTGCTGCATAAGGACGACCTTTGTAAAGGTGTGGATGCACCACTTTTTCAACAAAACGACGGCCTGGTGATGTTGGCTTTGCTCTTACGATAGGCATGAGTGTAATCCTTATTCGTTATTCGCTGTTTCACTAGCAGAATCAGTAGTATTTACTACTTCTTCACCAGCATCAGCCATTTGTACATCTTGACCAGCTTTTAAGGTAACATAGGCTTTTTTATAGTCGTTACGACGGCCGATGCTTTTACCAAAACGCTTTGTCTTACCTTTAACATTCAAAGTGTTCACTTTAGTAACTTCAACACCTTCAAACATCAACTCAACTGCTTTTTTGACTTCTAGCTTAGTAGCATTAGAATCAACTTTAAATACCTGCACACCAAGTGAGTCGCCAAGCATTTGAGATTTTTCTGAGAATACAGGCCCTCTTAAGACCTGATAAAGTCTTGCGTTATTCATGCTAGTGCTTCCTCAAATTGTTTCGCAGCTTCAACTGACATGATCACTTTATCAAATGCGATCAAGCTCACTGGGTCCACTTCATTTGTACCAAGTACATTGACATGTGGAATGTTGCGAGCAGCCAAGTATAAGTTTTCATCAACTTCTTTAGTCACGATTAGTGCACGAGGTGCATTTAAATCGTTCAACTTAGCAATCAGCTCTTTGGTTTTCGGCCCAGAAACGCTCAACTCTTCTACCAAAATCAAACGCTCTTGGCGAATCAATTCGGCTAGGATGCACTGCATCGCACCGCGATACATTTTACGGTTTACTTTCTGTGACCAATCTTGTGGTTTTGCAGCGAATGCACGACCACCTGAACGCCAGATTGGGCTACGAATAGAACCCGCACGAGCGCGACCAGTACCTTTTTGGCGCCATGGCTTGATACCACCGCCAGAAACTTCGGCACGGGTTTTTTGTGCGCGTGTACCTTGGCGAGCACCAGCTAAATAAGCGGTGACGACTTGATGCACTAGTGCTTCGTTGAATTCACGACCAAATGCCGTATCAGAAAGCTCAACCGCCGCACCTGTAACTGTTTTTAAATCCACGTTAATCCCCTTGCTTAGGCTTTGACTGACGGACGTACGATAACATCGCCACCGGTGGCACCTGGGATAGCACCCTTGATGACAAGTAACCCTTTTTCGGCATCAACCGAAATCACTTCTAGGCCTTGAACGGTAACACGTTTGTTACCCATCTGACCCGCCATCTTTTTGCCTTTGAATACTTTACCTGGTGACTGGTTCTGACCAGTTGAACCATGTGCACGATGAGATACTGAGTTACCATGAGTAGCATCTTGCATATTAAAGTTGTGACGCTTTACAGGACCTTGGAAGCCTTTACCTTTGCTGTTTCCTGTAACATCAACCATTTGACCTTGTTCGAACAGGTCAGCTAGAATTTCACCACCAATCTCACGACCTTCAAGATCGCTATCGTTGGCACGAAACTCCCAAACACCACGGCCAGCTTTAACACCAGCTTTAGCGAAGTGACCTTTCTGTGCAGCTGTTACGCGGCTGTCACGACGGGTGCCTGTGGTAATTTGGATGGCTTGATAACCATCTACATCAGTATTTTTTACTTGAGTAATGCGGTTTGCATCGACCTCAACTACTGTCACAGGGATAGATGCGCCTGTTTCAGTGAAGACACGGGTCATGCCGCATTTTTTACCGACTAAACCGATCGCCATTTTAGACCTCTTTATATCTTATATTAATGGGTTGGGTGTGTAATGTGCATTAACCCAAAGCAATTTGAACGTCAACACCCGCCGCTAAATCTAATTTCATTAGCGCATCCACAGTTTTGTCAGTAGGTTGAACGATATCAACCATACGCTTATGAGTACGGATTTCGTACTGATCACGCGCGTCTTTGTTAACATGTGGTGAGGTTAGAACGTTGAAGCGCTCAATGCGAGTCGGCAACGGTACAGGACCACAAACTTGCGCACCGGTGCGCTTTGCAGTATCAACAATCTCTTGTGCAGATTGATCGATCAAACGATGATCAAAAGACTTAAGACGGATACGGATTCTCTGGTTAGCCATGCCAGCAAGCTCCTAATATGTGCTTTTGTCATTCTTGCTTTGCAAAGATATGATCAAAAGCCGTTTGGTTAAATATTCACTTAAAGCGGCCTTCTGTTCTTAACCAGAATGAGTTCTTTATCCGAACTTATAGCGTGCCAAAAGTAAAATAGTTTAAAGCCCCGCCGACCCTCCTATATATTGGAAAGCAGCAAAGGCATAATGAAATAGTGCTAGAAACGATGCTCTAGCTGTCATAGCGCCAGCCTTTCTAGTCAGCTGCGCATATTTAATTCAGTGGTGTGTATTATACATATTATTTCGTTCATTGCAAGAACTATATCTGTAGTCGATCTGGATATTACGCTTTTTAAGCATCATCATCTATTTCTAATGATTCTACTATCTATAGCAGATAAGCTATCAGTCTAAAACAATATCGTATTGTTTTCTAATGATTCTACTATCTATAGCAGATAAGCTATCAGTCTAAAACAATATCGTATTGTTCTTGAGTATAGAGATTTTCCACATCAAAAGTAATCACTCTACCAAGCAAATATTCTAAGTCTGCTACGGTATCTGACTCTGTCGTTAGTAGTAAATCAATGACTGATGCGTGAGCCACGACAGTGAATTTTTTGGGAGAGTTATAAGTGCGAGCACAGCGCATAATCTCACGAAATATCTCAAAACATACTGTTTCAGCTGTTTTTACAAAGCCACGGCCTTGACAGGTTGGGCACGGCTCACAAAGCTGCTGCCCTAATGACTCACGGGTACGTTTACGAGTCATCTCTACCAAGCCAAGCTCACTGACTTGCGTAATCTTAGTCTTGGCATAATCTTGCTTCAACTGAGCTTGTAAACTCTCTAACACATCGTCTTTGTGCTGTTGCTCTAGCATATCGATAAAATCTAAAATAATGATGCCACCTAGATTTCGCAAACGTAGCTGACGAGCAATAGCATGAGTCGCTTCTAGGTTGGTCTTATAAACGGTGTCTTCTAATGAGCGGCCACCCACGAAAGAGCCAGTATTCACATCAATAGTAGTCATCGCTTCTGTTTGATCGATAATCAAATAACCGCCTGACTTTAGATCTACACGGCGTTTTAAGGCATCACGTAAGTCGTCTTCGACACGATGTATATCAAATAGGGATTGCTCAGCAGTATAGTGTACGATTCGATCATAGACAAAAGGCACAAACTCTTTGGCAAAGTATCTTACTTGCTCATATATCTGTGTATTATCGATGATGACTTTTTCGGTATCAGCATGTACCAAGTCACGAATAGATCTTAATGGCAGTGCCAGTTCTTGGTAAATAAGCTCTGAGCTTTGATGATGGTTTATTTCTTGGCGACGAGCACAGATAGTGCGCCACAGCTGTAGCAGATAGTAGATATCTTCTTCAAGCTTTTCGACAGGAACACGTTCAGCAGCAGTACGAGCAATCAATCCACCTTTTAGATTAACCGTCTGCATCAAGCTACTAAGTTCAGTCTTTAGACGCGTACGCTCTTCGTCACCATCAATACGCTGCGATATACCAATATGTTCACTTGATGGTAGATATACCAAATAGCGTGACGGTAGCGATATATTGGTGGTTAGACGAGCACCTTTACTACCCAGCTGATCTTTCGTGACTTGCACTAAGATACGTTGACTTTCGTGTAGACGATGCTGAATCAATGTTTTAGAAACAGGCATAATTTCCGAGCTTGGCACGCTAACGACAGGTGACATAACGGCCAAATCATCGTTAGAAGTATCCACAAGGCCACGGTCTGTATCACTTTCTTTATGTACAGTGGCTTTATTTTTACTTTCTGCGACTGGGCGCGGCTCACGCTGCATATCATTGACATGCAAAAAAGCTGTACGTGACTGACCAATATCAACAAACGCTGCTTGCATACCAGGTAGGACACGGACAACCGTACCCAGATAAATATTACCAACCAAACCCAGTTTATGATGACGTTCGATATAAATCTCGCCCAAGATACCATTGTCTAATACTGCAACACGGGACTCCATTGGACTAATATTAATGAGCAGCTCTTCGGACATAATGTTTTTCTCTTATCTCTCAGCTTTTTTGTTAGGCGTTCATCGCCTATTAGCTTTATAGTGTAACAAATGCGACTTACTCTTGCCCATTACCCTACCGTGTCATTATGTGCAGAACATCAGTCATTCACTTTTAACAGGTTCATAATATTTGCTTAACCTGCTTGCATGTCTCTAATAAGTGCTAATGTTTGCGATAGAGGTAAGCCAACGACGTTAGTGTAGCTACCATTAATACGGCTTACCCATGCAGCACCTAACCCTTGAATGCCATAACCACCTGCTTTGTCAGCAGGCTCACCACTGTCCCAGTAGTCGCTCATCATCTGCTCCGTCAGCGGAACAAATGTAACTTCTGTGCGTTCAGTGATTTGTTGGCGGTTAACAACTTGAAAACCTTGCTGATAATCAGTCGTTAAATTAGCAAGACCTGGTAATAATGATACTTGAGTCGCTTGCACAGCCGTCCAAACCTCATGAACATTATCAGACATTTGCTGCCACATATCATAAGCGTGCTCACGGTCAACGGGTTTGACCAATACAGTTTTACCATCTGCTAATACACCAATGGTATCTGAGGTTAAGATAATAAGCGGCTCAGCACAGTCCATTGTATTAGCTTGGATCTTTTCATTTAGCTGTTTTATCGCAGCCTCAGCTTTGGTAGCGACCATGCGCTCGATATAGTCTTTTGGCGACTCATTATCATAGCGTGTTTCATTGATATCTGCACTCAAGATACTAAAGTTCAGCCTTGCTCTTTCCAATAGCTCACGGCGGCGCGGCGAACCAGATGCCAAAACAATATCCATCGCTACTCTCTTACTGTATAAATTATTGTGTGTTGAAAACTTACCTTCATAGAAGTTTTGTAGATAATAGATGCTCAAATCAAAAAATCACGCTCAACTACTCATTCATGACGACTAGCGCCAAACGTTAGCAACCGCCTCTTTAATTAACGTGTAAACTTGCGTAAAACAAGTAATACCAATGGCCAGCTTAGGATACTAATCATTAATGAAAAAGCGGATTGTGCAACAAAGATGTTTTGAACAAACATCTGCAATACCCATAGCGTTATTTGAAATACAATCAATCCTAGACTAGCGATTACCCATGCACTAACGGTATTTAATTGCTTAACATAGATACTGGTCAGTTTAATCACGAACGCTACTACTACTGCGGCAAAGGCTTGCTGTCCTAGATGAGTATCCATCAATAAATCAGCAATAAAACCGATAGTAAATGCCGTAAAGATACCGACATAACGTGGTTGAAACAACAACCAAAAAACCAAAACCATCACCATCACCATAGGACGCAATGTAGCCATGCTAGGACTTAATGGATAAATATTAAGTGATGAGGCAACAACGAAGCTAAGAATAATCGTAACAATGATTAGTACCGTTGCATTCTCGGAGTCAGGATACGACATGAGTACTTACCTTAGCGGGTGTATTAGCGGCTGCTATTAAAACATAATTAAGCATTGATGTGATGTTCACTGTGACTAAACAGATAATGAGTATATAGGCGGCTACTAGGGTGTATCTTTACTCCAATCGATAGTCATCTATATAGGCTAAAGATGGCAAAGTTTTGCCGAACAATGTCAAATATTGGATGAATAGCTCGATACTAAGCGGCACTGATGAGTAACACTATTTAGTTGGCTAGCTTATCTTGGAGAATGAGCACATAAGCGTTATCGATAAAATTTGCTGCTGGTGTCACTTCTATAGTTTTAAAATTATCGGCTTGGGTATTTTGGATATGAGCCACACGGCCGACTCGGTAACCTGCTGGAATCCGGCCGCCTAGCCCTGATGAAACCAACTCATCACCCACACGTACGTCTGATGTTTTGAATACATAATCAAGGCTCAGCGAGGTTGGTATTCCTTGTCCGGTAACGATAGCGCGCTGACCAGTACGTTTAACAGTAACGGCAACTGATTGCTGTTCATCGGTTATCAGTAGCAAGCGACTGGTATTAGGATAGACATTAATGATTTGCCCTAAAATACCCGTTTCGTCAATAACCGTTTGTCCAACTTGCACCCCATCTCGTGCACCTTTATTAAGCATCACAATTTGTCTAAGTAAATTGGTATCAGTACCGATAACCTGTGCTAGGTTGAGCTCAAACTGCTCAGGCTTAGTGGTTGATAAAATACCTTGCAGGCGTGCATTTTGTGCCAAGATATAATCTTGTTGCTGAAGCTTAGCTTGTGCGTGTATCAGTTGCGACTTTAATTGTATATTTTCGCGGCGTAGTGTTTCTTTAGACTGTAAGCTTCCACTCGCCCAATGTTTGGCATAGCTGGGTAATAGTGACAACTCATAGATCGGTTGCATAGCAGCATGGCTAGTATTGCGTATTGAATTAAACCATTCTGGATTTTTGCTATCGAACCACATCAGTACTAAAGCTGCTATCAGTACTATGGCAGTCTTACGAAGTGCTAACGGCTGGCGCGCAAAAATACTTGGAATCATAAGTCGTCTAACTCAGGGGTTATAAAATAAACAGTAGCCAGTGCTGAATTCTAGCCTTTATTAATGTGATTAAAGGCAGCACAACTGGCTGCCTTTACCTTTACCTTTATCCTTATCTTTACCTTTATATAGTTACAGCCAATTCTTTTATCTTAATTTAAATAGCTCAAACAAAAATCATATTCAAACTTTTGTTATTGATAAAATCAAGTGCAATACCACCACCACGACTGACACAAGTCAGCGGATCTTCGGCAACAGTCACAGGCAAACCTGTTTCTCTTGAAATCAACTTATCTAAATCACGTAATAACGCACCGCCACCAGTCAAGACAATACCACGCTCTGCGATATCTGATGATAGCTCAGGTGGCGTTTGTTCAAGGGCCGCTTTAACCGCACTTACAATACCACTTAGTGGATCACTCAGTGCTTTTTGTATTTCTTCTGAGTTGATCGTGAATGTTTTTGGCACACCTTCAGCCATGCTACGACCACGCACTTCTACTTCTAACTGACTGTCCTCATTCAATGCAGAGCCCACTTCTTGTTTGATACGCTCAGCCGTTGTCTCACCGATCACACAGCCATGAGTACGACGGACATGAGTAATAATGGCTTCATCAAACATATCGCCACCAATCCGAATCGACTCAGCATAGACGCAACCAGATAGCGCGATAACAGCAATTTCAGTCGTACCACCACCTATATCAACAACCATCGAACCACTAGCTTCATGAACTGGCATACCAGCACCAATCGCTGCGGCCATTGGCTCTTCTAGCAACAATACTTTACTGGCACCTGCTGATGATACTGCTTCACGTATCGCTTTACGCTCGACGAGAGTAGACTTACAAGGCACACACACCACGACATTAGGCTGCGCTAGAAAACGCTTTGCCTTTACCTTCATGATAAAGTGCTTGAGCATCTTTTGTGTCACTTCAAAGTCAGCAATCACCCCATCTTTTAATGGACGAATCGCTGTAATATTGGCAGGAGTACGGCCTAGCATCTGCTTGGCATCGATACCAACAGCAGCAACAGTAGGGTTCTGCGTACGATTACTTCGTAACGCCACTACCGTAGGCTCGTCAAGTACGACGCCTTTATTAGGAATAAAAATTAGGGTGTTCGCAGTACCGAGGTCGATAGCGATATTATTTGATAAAAATCCAAACAGGTTCATGACTAATATATCCAGCGTCTTACGAATGAGGCGAATGAGATTGACTGAGGTGTTACTCGTCAGTGTTGAGCAGGTCGTCGATAGACATTACTTGAAGCAAAAGCTGAACATCGCAACAAGTGAAACCTAAGCAATAATGATGAAATGGAAAAATCGAGCTAAATTATACCTATTTAGCTCAAAAAAAACACAGGTATTTGCATCAATACGTAAGGATTTTGGTCTTAAACGCTAAAAGTTGTTACAAAATTTGAAATAGTAGTCTCTACCATTCATATTAATGAAACACCATCTAATTCAATAACTAACAAGGGCTCTACAGGCAGGCGATAATTTTGCTTAGTAGCACAGGTACATACTGTAACGTATTTCAGCGCTCAATGGGTAAGCAATTGAGAATCAATCGTGAATTATATAGTCAGTTTTGTAAACCATGCTTTCTTAATCGATATTGTGCACCAATCAAGCGTCATGCTCTGTAAACTTGGGTCAGATGCTTTATAATAAAACAACTTTATATAAGATATTATCTTAGCGCTTACTTATAGTAGCTACTTGTAACCTAAATCTAACAAAAACTGTCCTTCACTGGAGAAACCATGTCACAGCAACCAGCAACGTCTGACAGCAACGTCAGCCGTGAAGAAATCCTAGAAGTTGCCAACCTTGCACGCTTAGGTGTCGATGAAAATACAGCCGATAGCTATGCCGACGACATCAGTAAAGTACTAAAGCTGATGAATACGCTATCTAACGTTGATACCACTGATATCAAACCATTGGCCAATATTCATGAAGCTTGCCAAGAGCTGCGTGCTGATGTCGCTAAACACGATATCAATCGTGAGCGTAATCAATCCGTTGCGCCTGCAGTAGAAGACGGTCTGTATCTAGTACCACAAGTCATTGAATAATTTGTTCTATTGATTTTTATGCTTATTTTATCCCATTTAATGCTATTCACATTTTGACGGACGACACCTTATGTCTGAACTTCATTTATTAAGTACTGAGCAGCTCATTACGGGCTTGCAAGACAAACAATTTAGCAGCACAGAATTAACCGAACACTATATCAAGCGTATTGATGCGCTAGACAGCAAGATTAACAGCTTTATCACTCACACCTCTGAAACAGCACACGCACAAGCAAAAGCAGCAGACGAGATGCGTGCGCAGGGCGATAAGCGTCCACTACTTGGTGTACCAATGGCGCACAAAGACATCTTTTGTACTCAAGGTGTGCTAACAACTTGTGGCTCTAAAATGCTGCATAACTTTGTCTCACCATATGACGCAACTATCGTCTCTAATATCAATAAAGCGGGCATGATTAGCTTGGGTAAGCTCAATATGGATGAGTTTGCAATGGGCTCAGACAATAGCAGCTCATATTATGGCACCGTACAAAACCCTTGGAACTTAGAACGTGTACCCGGTGGCTCATCAGGTGGTAGTGCTGCTGCGGTTGCGGCAGGTTTTGCGCCAATGGCAACAGGTAGTGATACTGGTGGCTCAATTCGTCAGCCTGCTTCTTTCTGCGGCTTAACCGGTATCAAACCTACTTATGGGCGTGTGTCACGCTTCGGTATGATTGCTTATGCCTCAAGTCTAGACCAAGCGGGTAGCATGGGACGCAGCGCCAAAGACTGTGCTTACCTACTCCAGCCGATGATTGGTCACGATCCACGTGATGCAACTTCTATCCAATATGATATGCCTGACTATGTACAAGATATCAACGAGGCAGAAGCCACTGCTGGTGACAAGCCATTTGACGGTCTTCGTATCGGTGTGGCCAAAGAATACTTCGGTACAGGACTGGATAGCGAAGTTGAGCAAGCAGCACGCGCCGCCTTAAAAAAATACGAAGAGCTAGGCGCAACGATCGTAGAAGTAAACATCACTGATCCTGAAATCACGCTTGCCACTTACTATATGCTAGCACCTGCTGAAGCTTCATCGAACCTATCACGTTTCGATGGGGTACGTTTTGGCTATCGCTGTGAGAACCCAACGGATCTGATTGACCTATATACACGCTCACGCTCTGAAGGTTTTGGCCCTGAAGTACAGCGCCGTATCTTGACAGGGACTTACGCCCTATCGGCTGGTTACTTCGATGCGTACTATACCAAAGCACAGAAAATCCGCCGCTTAATCGTCAAAGACTTCGATGAAGCGTTTGCTAGCTGTGATGTGATTGCTAGCCCAACTGCACCGACTGCCGCTTATAAACTCAGTGACAATTTGGACCCTGCGACCATGTACTTAGGTGACGTGTATACCATCGCTGTCAACCTAGCGGGTCTGCCTGCACTCAGTCAGCCAGTTGGTTTAACCACAGAAGGTCTGCCTATTGGCTTGCAATTAATCGGTAAACACTGGCAAGAGAGTCAACTACTCACGACTGCGCATCTGTTCCAGCAGCATACCGATCATCATCTACAACATTCAGCCATCGCAAAGGAGACGGTATAATGAACACAGCAACTACTACTGATAACAATGCCGTCCGTGAACACGCCGTGCGTAAAGAGCTGTTTGTCGATGGCTACGAAGTGGTCATCGGTATCGAGATTCACTGCCAGCTAAATACGGAAAGTAAGATATTCTCCAGTGCGCCAACTGACTTCGGTCACGAGCCAAACAGCCAAGCCAGTATCGTAGACTTGGGTCTACCTGGCGTATTGCCTGTGCTAAATGCTGGCGTGGTCGATCGCGCGCTCAAATTCGGCATCGGCGTCAATGCTGAATTGGGTCTGTTTAATACATTTGATCGTAAAAACTACTTCTACCCTGACTTGCCAAAAGGCTATCAAATCACTCAGATGGCCAACCCTATCGTCGGCGAAGGTTACATCGATGTCGTGGTCAACGAAGGCGAAAAGAACGAATACCCAAAACGTATGGGCATCACCCGTGCGCATCTAGAAGAAGATGCTGGTAAATCGGTGCATGACGCAGTCGATGGTATGACTGGTGTCGATCTTAACCGTGCAGGTACGCCGCTGATCGAAATCGTCTCTGAGCCAGATATGCGCTCTGCTCACGAAGCACTTGCCTATATCAAAGCCATCCATCAGCTAGTGACATGGCTCGGCATCTCAGACGCAGTGATGGCCGAAGGCTCGTTCCGCTGTGACTGTAACGTCTCGGTACGCAAGCCTGGTGCCGATCTCGGTACACGTACTGAGCTCAAAAACCTAAACTCGTTCCGTTTCATCGAACGTGCTATCAACCGTGAAATCGAGCGTCAAATCGATATCATCGAAGATGGTGGCAAGGTCGTACAAGCAACCATGCTATATGATCCAGATCGCGATGAAACGCGTACTATGCGTACCAAAGAAGACGCCAACGACTATCGCTACTTCCCTGACCCTGACCTACTACCAGTACGCATCGAGCAGCATACGGTTGATGCGATTAAAGCAGCAATGCCAGAGCTACCTGTGGCTCGTCGTGCGCGTTTTGAAGAAGTGCTTGAACTGTCAGAGTATGACGCGCGTATCTTGACTGGTAGTCGTCAGCTAGCCGATTATTTCGAAGCAGTGGTCGCAGAAATCGGTCAGTCAGATGCCAAAATGGCAGGTAACTGGGTCATGGGTGATCTGCTAGGCGCACTGAATAAAGATGACAAAGACATCATCGACTCCCCTATCAGCGCCAAACAACTGGCTGGCCTGCTTAAGCGTATCAAAGATGACACGCTGTCTGGCAAAATGGCTAAGAAAGTCTTTAGCGCCCTGTACGAGCGCGAAGGCGGCGATGGCGATGATGCTGCAGATAAGATCATTAAAGACAAAGGCCTCAAGCAAGAAACCGATACTGGCGCTATCAAGGCCATGGTAGAAGAAGTCATCGCAAAAAATGAAGCGATGGTCGAAGAATATCGCGGCGGTAAGGAAAAAGCCTTTAACGGTCTGGTCGGTCAAGTCATGAAAGCCAGTCGCGGTAGTGCCAACCCGCAGCAAGTGAACCAAATCTTAAAAGAGCTTTTGGGTTAAGGTGAACGCTTAAATGGCGATGCTGACGGCTATACGTAAAACTGCGCGTTGGGCTTTGGGCAAAATAAATAGCTCTTGCAATATGTGCAATTTTGCGTAAAATAGTCAGTCATTCGGGGCGTAGCGCAGTCTGGTAGCGCACTACACTGGGGGTGTAGTGGTCGCAGGTTCAAATCCTGCCGTTCCGACCAAACATAGCAGTAAAGAGAAAAGCCAATCATTGTTTTCAATGGTTGGCTTTTTTTTGTGCTAAATTTGGTTGGTGGTTGTATGATGAACAATCGAAAGTCAGCCGTTCACACATTTTAAGGCTGGCTTGTACTTATTTTTGTTTAAGGGTATAGGGGTGTGAATGTGAGTTATTTGTTTAAGGACTTCTTAAGTCTTGAAGATGTAGGTGAGTATATAAACCAGTATGGGTATTCTTATAACTTAGAAATAGAAGAAGATTACTATAGATTGAAAGATGCTATCTTAGACCTTCATAACGAACAGAAACTGAGCATCGTATTTCATTATAATGATTTTGCTACTATTGAAACGCTAAAGATTGCTGAAAATGGTTCAATTGAACAAATAGAAGAATTTGAGTTCTATATATCAGGATACTTCCATGTACCAGAAGCTCCCTCAGTACTAAAAGACGAAGCGAATTTAAGAATAATACAAAACTATTACAGCTATTATTTACTGCATGATAAGGATGAACTGCCGATTTATGATAATGATAATAAATATAAAAATATAATTGGTAGTAGGTTTACTTCAATAGAGTTTGGTGATGATATGGCACCGTCAATCGTAGAGCTTTCTGATTTGAGATTTCCTAAGGCTGATTTAGATAAGTTGTTCAATGAAAAAAGTAGCGAGTTAAAAAGCGTCAAAGATGAGTTATCAGACGTACAAGCACAAAATGCGAAATTAGTTGCTGATATAGAGGAAAATAAAACTACCGGCAGTTCTTCAATGGGAACATCAACAGTAGCGCATGGAAAACCTAAGACCAATGAGCAATTAATAGAAGCATTAACAACTGCTAACAATCAAATAGCAGACCTTAAAAGCCAACTTGTACAAGCCAAAGCTGAATTAGCAGACAAACTAGTTGATGATAAGAAGTTAGCGCCCAACTCAGAAGCTAAAGTAGCTGAGCTAATCTATACCTTATTGAGTGAACTTAAATATGAACTGACACTAGGCGGTAAAGGCAAAACTAACCTATTAATCGAGAGTGCTTCAAAAAACCTCAACACCCCACTATCACCTAATTTTATAGCTTACTGGTTAAAAAAAGCCTATCAGCTAAAAATTAAAGACCTAAATAATTAGGGTCATATCGTCATGTTTTAGGGGCATATGACCGTCATATGACCTTATCTGACCCCCTTATCTCCGTATACCATAGAACTATGTTGAAAGTCGTAGAATACCTTTACGGCTCAATACACAATATGGAGCTATGAGCATGACCCAGCACAACCAACCACCGCATAACGCGCCTAGCAATTTATTAAAACGACTACTCCCGATACTAAAAATGGTACTCAGTATTCTATTACCTTACTTGCTATCACCGCCTGATATCCACATTCATATCCATCACATTAATATCATATTTTAGCGCTAAAAAACTAAGCACTACCCTAGCCGATACTTGTCATCTATAGACTTTTATAGAGCGAGCCGTTAGGGTAAATGCTACACCTTTACACTGGTTTATCTTATGTCCGAGCCTATCGCTCAGTCCAACTCTACCCGCCTTATAGATAACACTCATTGGGAGCGTTACCGCCGACCTTATGTGCGCGATTTGGCTTATGTACTGGCGTGTCCTAATGTCTTGACGCATTGGCTAGACTTTGCACCGCATGAGAACACACATGCTGTTTCAGTACATAACGCTAGCTTTTGGCAGTCGCAGTTTGAGGCGTATGAGCAACGATTAATGGAGCTAGACACCACCACTGACTATCAAGCACTGACTCGCTACTTACTCAAGCGCCCAAGCCCCAATCGACTAGGGTTTCACTTTGAAGGGTTGGTGTCATTTTGGTTAGAAGATGGGTTTGCGCGCAAGCTGCATCCGTATGAGACACTGGCTAATAATGTGCAGCTCTATAATGGCAAACAGACCACTGGTGAGCTAGATTTAATCTTATACAATCATGCAGAGCAGCTGGTCGAGCATTGGGAACTAGCCATCAAGTTCTTTATGGGCTCCGCGCCGTTCGAGCCTATAAACTGGGTAGGAATCAACTCTAAAGACAATCTACAGCGCAAGATGACACACATGCAAACCAAGCAGTTTCGAGCGGTGTGGGTGGATACGGAAAACCATGGACACGTTAAAATCGATAAGCGTTATGGCGTTATAAAAGGACGATTCTTTGTACCATTGAATACACATAACTTTAGCTATCCTAGCTGGCTAGCATCTAACTTTCCGCTACATGAATGGTGTGATAAAAATGATCCAGCTACCCTAGCTACAATCAATATGGCGACATTGCGAGCCGCACATTATATTGAGTGGTTTACCAAGCGTAGCTTTTATGATGAGCGCAATGTTTATGATCGACATAACGTTTATGATAAACAGCAGCCACCAGTAGTTTGTACTGGTGACACACCGCTCGCATCAGGGCTGTACTTTGCAGGTGATAGACCAATCGTTATCTATACGAGACAGCACAACTAATGGTAAGGGTTTTTATAAAATCATCCTCACCTAATCAGCACTCTCAATAATTCTCAATCACTTGCATCAGCTCATACCTCAACATATCAGCACTCGGTATCCGCTCCGCATGAAATCGCACCATCGCAATCCCTGCACTGGCTAAAGCTTTGTCTTTCTTATCATCAGCCTTTTGACGCGCTTTACTCGTGTGGGTCCAATCATCAAGCTCGATAGCAACCAGTGTGGTCTGAGCATCCATATCTACGATTACATAATCGACGCTTTGACGGCAGATACGGTTGAACCAAAAGCTACGCTCAGAGGTCTCGGTACTATTGGCTTCAATAATTCGTGATAGCTGAACTTGGACAAATATGTGATATTCAGGCAGCGCATTGCTTAATTTTTTAAAAAATATTACCTCAGTATCTGTCATGATTGGCATCGGTGCAAATGGCCAAATAGCCAAATCATCGCCGCGTACAGGCTTGGGATCAGGCTCACTACTTTGACGTTTTGACAATAACTTGGGTAACGTAATCAGCCCTAAAAACCCAACGGCCAATATTAAAAATACAACGCCAAATGACATGGTTTTACCTTATACAATATGAGAGTGACTGGCTAAAGTGATAACTTTGCTATTTTATAAAAGCCATTTACGGACAGTCACGGCAGGTCAACCTTTTTAGGCTGACAGGTTATAAAGAAAGAAAATCGGTGCTTATCGTAACCAAGCTTTTGCCAATCGGCAAACGGTAAAGCAAAAAACACGACATCAGATGTCGTGTTTTAATCATAGAAATAGTTAGATAAGAGAGTCCAAACAAACTTAAGCGTGTTGAGCTTGCGTAAATAGGCAGTACCATGATCGAAGGATCAAACACGCTCCGGTTAAAACGCTACATATTACTTAGGCAATAGGCTAGCGCCAGAATAACACCCAAGCACCTGTTGTATCGACCTTAGGGTCGCTATTAATTTTATCTTTTAGGGCCAAAGCTGCAATTTTACCACGCTCAGGACCAACGATAACTCGGACACCGCGACTGGTACGACTGGTTTTAACTTGATAGCCTGCTGCTTGGAATTTTTTTGCCAAATCATCCGCTCTGGCTTGATCGTCTGCCAAGGCTACCTGCACACCAAAGTTGCCTTTTGCATCAGTTTCTTTCACTTGCTGACGAGCTTCACTGAGTTTTTGCTGCGCTTCACGTTTAGCCTCAGCTGACTTCTTAGCTAACGCTTCTTCTTTTTTACGTTTTTCTTCACGTGCTTTTTCAGCTGCTGCCGCTTCACGCTCTAAACGTTGTATTTGAAGGCGTGATGGAATCGTTATACTTTGCCCCAACTGTAACGATGATGACGGTGAGATATCATTGGCTTGAGCCAAGACTTCTACTGGTATGTTGTATTGTCTTGCAAGCTTAATAAGTCCATCGCCTCTTTTCACTTGATATTCAATAGGGGATTTTGGTGGCTCTTTTTTAGCCGCTTCGGCAGCTTCTTTTTTCTTCTTCTCCTCTGCTAATGCTTTGGCTTTAGCTTCGGCCTCAGCTTTCTTTTTAGCATCTGCTTGTTTCTTGGCTTCAGCCTGTTTCTTTAGCTCCGCTTCTTTTTTGCTCTCTGCTAATTTTTTAGCAACGGCTTGTTCTTTAATCTCAGCCTCTCTCTTTGCTTCTTGAGCTGCTTCTTGCTGTTCACTCTCAGTCGGCTTATTATCAGTACGAGGCTGAACAGTCAGAGAATCAGTAATATTTTGTGCCGTTTCTGAGTCGTCACTATCATTACTAATAGGTGCACTATTAGCCAGATACTGCTGGCTTTCTGCGCGTGCTTTAGCCAGTGCTTCTGCCTCAGCCGCCTCTTGTTCTGTCAAAAACTGCTGCGCACGCTTTTCTTGCTCTGCGACACGGGCTGCGCGCTCTTTTTGTTTTTGTGCCAAGATACGTTTTTCTGTCTCGATATCTGTGGTCAACGGCTGTGCCGATGCGTTCTCAGTACTTGGTTCATCTATCATCGCTGATACTGGTGCGGGTTCACTATTACTATCACCAATCTGTTGCACCATAGCGTATAGCATCACGCTACCGCCTATAATCATCCCAATGCCCAATAAGGCTTGTCTCGAAAAGTTCATCCGTTTACGTCTCTTAGTTGGTAATAAGGTTGATTGAGCGGCATCGCTACTCTCTCAAATTATATTATTAATAGCATTAGGGCGTGTTTTCAATTCAATCGACAGCCATCTAAATGGACTAAAAAAGACTGAATTTTGCCACCAATTATGTCAATCAACTTTCAAACTATAGTTATAATGTAAAAAGCACTTTGATTATAAAGCATATTTTTCATGCTGTCTGCCATCACATACATGCTGTCTGCCATCACATAATGGTTAGGATTAACATTACATCACGATTTTTTTATCTTAAGCCATTGTCGTCCAATGCAACCAATGCCTCTCCAATCGTATGAAAAGAACCACAAACCACAATTAAATCCTGTGACTGACTGGTAGCTATTACCGCATCAGTCGCTTGCTGCAGATGATCCAAGCTGTGTATCTTAGCGCCATCAACATAGTTCAATAAAACACCCTGTAAATGCTCCGTACTCGCTGCCCGAGGATAATCAATCTCAGCGATAAACCACTCACTAATAGGCAAGCCTGCTTCAGTCAAACGCTGTACAACTTTTTCGATGTCCTTATCAGCCAACATAGAAAACAGCATTTTAATGGTAGCAGGTGCATCACTGGCTTGGTCATTTTGATTTGAGGTATCAAATGTGCTTTGATTTGCCAAATGCTGCTGCCAAAGTGGTAATAGCTGTGTCAATAAAAACTCAACACCTTGTTCATTGTGCGCCACATCAAACAGCCAGTGACGATTATGGCTCTCACGATAGTCAAAACGACCTGCTAACTTGACTGATTGCAGTGCTTGCTCGATAGCAAGGGTATCAATAGTTAACGAACTTGCGAGTACTGCTGACAAGGCATTGGCAGTATTAATCAACGACAATGCTGGACGCGGCAGCTGCATGCTGACTGCCGCATTGCTATATTGCCACGTCGTTGCATCAATGACACGATAGCTAAAATCTTTCTCTACTTGATAACAGTTTGCCTGATGCTTATCAATAGCCTGTTTTACACTATTGGGCATCTCCGCAGCACCATAAATTAAGCTAATATCATCACGTAAAATACCTGCTTTTTCTGCGCCGATATCTTCCATGTTGTCACCCAACCAGTCGACATGATCAATACCAATATTGGTAATTACCGCCATATCAGGATCAATGATATTGACCACATCTAAGCGACCACCTAACCCAATTTCCAATACCCATACATCACAATCTGCCTCAGAAAATATGAGTAGTGCCGCCAGTGTTGTCATCTCAAAAAATGATAACGTTAAGCCACACTTTAATCGTGCAGTTTCTACTTTACCAAAAGCATCAATTAAGGTTTGATCACTAACCATCTCACCATTGATACGCACCCGCTCATTAAAAGCACTCAAATGTGGTGATTGATACAGTGCAGTCTTATAACCTGCGGCTTGACACATTTGTGCGATGACAGCGGTCGTTGAGCCTTTACCATTGGTGCCTGCTACCGTAAATACATAAGCATCATCTTTGGCCGACTGTACCACGCCTAATGCCTCAGCCACTGGCAAAACACGTGATAAACCCATATCTATCGCCGACACGTGTATCTGCTGCATGTAATCGAGCCACTCCGTCAAACTGGCTGTGTCTTTGGGACTACACGGACTAGAATCTAGAGAATCGGACATGGTTCAAACCTATATAAAATATTATAAAAAATAAAGACAGTATATTCGCTAACTAAAACCAAAAATAGCATTTACCGTTATATGACGATAAATGCTATTAGAAATTTTTGAGTATTGTAGAAATATTAACACATGATACTAGGCAGTTATAAACCCAATTACCTACTCATTTGAAACCAAGCGTCCACTGTGTGCTACGCACTCATATTAGGCACCTGGCTTAGTTTCGCTAACAGACGATAAATGGTATCAATCAGTTGATGACGATGCACCACCTCATCTACTACGCCGTGCTCTAACAAAAACTCAGCACGTTGGAACGGTTCTTCTAACGTTTCACGTACGGTTTGTTCAATCACGCGCTTGCCCGCAAAACCAATCATTGCTTTTGGTTCCGCTAAGTGAATATCCCCAATCATAGCCAAAGATGCCGTTACACCACCATAAACAGGATTGGTCAAGACAACGATATACGGAATACCAGCAATTCTCAAGCGCTCAATCGCAGCTGCGGTTCGTGCCATTTGCATCAAAGACAACAGACCTTCTTGCATACGCGCACCGCCTGAAGCAGCAAAGCACACTAAAGGCACTTTATCTTCTAACGCTTTTTCGGCAGCTTGGACAAAACGATCACCAACGACTGAGCCCATAGATCCACCCATAAAGCGGAAATCAAAGGCACAAGTCACCACATCGAGGTTACGTAGCTTGCCATACAACACAATCAGCGCCTCAGACTCACCTGTTTTTTCTTGCGCTTCTGCCATACGCTTTGGATACGGCTTACTGTCCACAAAACTGAGCGGATCTTTGGCAACAAACTCTTGCCCCAGCTCGCCATTTACTTGATCAAGCAACCAGTTTAGACGCTCACGAGCACTCATCGGTAAATGATGATCACAATGTGGGCACACATAGCAATTAAAAATTAACGATGTATTGGTAATCATCGAATGACAGCTACTACACTTGGTCGAAGGTTCTGTCTCTACTGCACTCAATGGCGCTGTCAATTGTTGCTTAACGCCTGGTATCGGACGGTTAAACCACGATGCTCCAGATGTGTTGGTTTTTGTCTCAGCATTATTAGAAGTAGTCATATCAGGTTTTGTTATCGTATCAGTCATATTATTCGCCATTATCAAAGGCTTATCGACAAGTTGGCTCATTCACTTGTCCCTAAGAGTAAATTTAAAAGTCACATATAGTCATAACATGAGCAGTTATAAGGCACACTTACGCGCAACTGTAACAATTTATGTATGGGGTTAGTTTACACACGTAAACTAACTTTAGCAAAGTCATTTATTAGTGTCTTTATAAACATTGTTATTTATCCATACAGCTGTTTATAAATACTGTGACTCGCAATGCAATGAAAACCTGAATGATGACAACTTAAATTATTTTAACTTAGGCTTGGCTTACCCTTCACTTATGCTCGGCTTAAGCACTCAAGCTGTCCAGTGCAGCGCGTAGCTCATCCATTTTAGCCATTATTTTCTGCTGAGCAGCTGCAACCGCTGCTGTATCATTGGCATCGATATCAGCAAAGTTCTGTACCAGTGCACTACCTACAATAACACCATCCGCATGCGTGCCAATCGCCTTGGCAGAGGCACCATCACGGATACCAAAGCCCACACATACTGGCAAATCTGTCTCAGCTTTAATCGCTTGGACTTGAGTCGCAACAGAGTCAGTATCGAGCGTGGCCGAACCAGTAACGCCCTTCAGTGATACATAATAAATATAACCGCCACAATGGGTCAATACCTGCTCACGGCGCTCCGGTAAAGTCGTTGGTGATAATAAGAAAATCTCATTCATCGAATGATCGGTCAGATGCTGCGTGAAGCTACCCGCCTCTGCTGGTGGCAAATCAACCATCAATATACCGTCAACGCCTGACTGCTCACATAGCGCCACAAAATTATCATAACCAATGATTTCAACTGGATTGAGATAACCCATCAGAATAATTGGCGTCTGCGTGTCTGTTTGACGAAACTCTTCGACCATTTTTAATGCATCACGAGTGCTCGTGCCTGCTGCTAGTGCACGCTCGCCTGCTAACGCAACGGTTGGACCATCGGCCATTGGATCAGAGAACGGCAAACCGACTTCGATCATATCAGCGCCGTGCTTCACTAAATCGTGTAGCAAGCCGACTGTCGTGGTCGGATTAGGGTCGCCCGCCATTGCATAAGGAATCAGGGCTTTTTTGTTTTGTGATTTTAACGTTGCAAAAGTGCTTTCAATTCTGGTCATAGTGGTCTCTAAAATGTTTTTGGATTTTTAATATTAACAATTCAATCATTCAATAATATAAAGTTGCTATCATCTCTTAGTCGTTCAGTTTATCTCGTACCGTCATCAGGGCAAAACCAAGTAAGTTTAGGCCATGCCATTTCTCTGGGTTTGAAATACGCTCATCGTCTGCTGCTAATCCTACGCCCCAAACTTTGTCACAAGGACTGGCCTCAACCAATACTCTATTACCAGTATTTAGTAAGTATTGACCAAGTGCTTCATGCTGACCAAACTTTGCTAAATTGGCATCTATCACGATATTGAAACGATAGTTTTGCCAAATAGTTTCATCAAAACCAATCACCTTACGCCCCAAGTCTTTGGCTTGCTTTGGATGACCCGCATTAATAATTTTGTCAAAACTGTCATGATCATTAAATAACAATGCCTTTTGTGCCATCATATAATGCTCGGCTGTGCGATAGCTCACATTATCAATCGTAAAAGGTGATTGCCACCATTGGCTAAAGCAGCTCTTATCAATAGAACCATCTGCACGTGGTTGATGCCCCCAAAAGTAAATATACTTCAAACGCTTTTTGGAACGATATTGCTTAATAAGGCTGTCTAAATTATAAGTTGGCACCGTTAATCCTTTAGTGGTTTAACTTTATTATTAAAACTGTCATATTCTACTCGCATCCAACATTACTTGAGGTTAAATGGTCATAGTTATTGTTAAGGATCTCATTAAGTAACTTAGCGACCTGCTTTCTATCAATTCGATACTGCTTACCTGACTGCTCTTGAAGCATATAAGTATCGAGAGGCGATTTTAGTAACGCTTGATACGCATTAGTATTCTCGTAGTTTTCACTACCTGACACTTTAGCAAAAAACAAAATACCCATATCCGAATCATGAGCGTTATAAATAATTTTATAAACGTCATCAAGATTTATTTTGTATTCAGCTGTACTGTTACAAGCAAGCACCGTAATATCATGAGTATTAACGAATAACATAGGTGTCGAACACCATTTCAGCTTATCAGCTAGCTTTTCTCTTGGTAAGTTAGCACCTATATTTTTAATAAACTTATAATACGCTGCGACCCAATACCAGACTATATAAATGACAAAATAGATGGTTAAGAGGTTCATTACATTTGAGTCAATAAAGAAAAATGATAGCGTATAAAGTGCTATAAAAACCATAGCGTATGAGAATGACGATCTTATGGCTTCCACAAAAAAACTGGTTTGATAGAACCGAACGCTATCCTCAGGTAAAATCGAACCAATCGTAAAAGGTAAAGTGATTGCTGAATCATCTAAAACTTTTTTAAGTGTATATAAATTAGCAACCACTATCCTTTACTCACCTTAAGAACAATACAATGTCTTTAAACAGTATCCTTAACATGAACACTGTCGATTTTACATCTCAATCCCTTCTGCCTTCATCACTGAATGCAGATCCTTGTCACCGCGACCTGACATATTGACGATAATCGTTTGATCAGGCGCCATGGTCTTAGCCAGTTTAAGCGCATAAGCAATAGCATGAGAGGTCTCAAGTGCAGGGATAATACCTTCTTTACGCGTGGCTTCATGGAATCCTGCCAGCGCTTCTTTATCCGTACAGCCGACATACTCCACGCGCTTCATATCTTTTAAGAAGCTGTGCTCAGGACCTACACCAGGATAATCGAGTCCGGCTGAGATAGAATGGGTTTCTTGAATTTGACCATCGTCATCTGCCATCAGATAAGTACGATTACCATGCAGTACACCGATACGACCAGCAGCCAGTGGTGCTGAATGACGACCTGTTTCGATACCATCACCTGTCGCCTCGACGCCATACATTTTGACATCAGTATCGTTTAGGAAGTCAAAGAACAGACCAATGGCATTTGAACCACCACCGACACAAGCAACTAGTGCATCAGGCAATTTACCTGTTTTTTCGAGATGTTGAATACGTGCTTCTTTTCCGATAATCGCTTGAAAATCACGAACCAATAACGGATAAGGATGTGGACCTGCGACCGTGCCAATGATGTAATACGTGCTATCTACATTGGTCACCCAGTCACGCATGGCTTCGTTCATCGCGTCTTTGAGCGTACGTGAGCCAGAGGTCACTGGTACAACCGTTGCACCCAGCAAACGCATACGATAGACGTTCATCTTTTGACGCTCGACATCATCCGCACCCATATAAACGATACACTCTAGTCCCAAACGGGCAGCAATCGTTGCAGTCGCTACACCGTGCTGTCCTGCACCAGTTTCAGCGATGATACGTTTCTTGCCGCACATTTTGGCAAGCAGTGCCTGACCGATGGTGTTATTAACTTTATGTGCGCCAGTATGGTTCAAATCTTCACGTTTGAAGTAAATCTGAGCACCACCAATCTCATCACTCAATCGCTTGGCATGATATAGCGGTGTGGGGCGACCGACATAATTGACCAAATCATTGTGGTACTCTTCCCAGAATGCAGGGTCTGCTTTGACTTTGGTATATAGCGTCTCTAGCTCTTCTAGCGCAGCCATCAGCGTTTCAGAGACAAAACGACCACCGTGTACACCGAAGTGCCCGCGAGCATCAGGGTATTGATTAAAGTCATTTACGTCTGCTGGATTGGTAAACGTATTGACAGATTGTGCGGTGGCAGATGGGTTTTTATTATCGACATGACTCATGGTAATTCCTACTGTAATAAGTGGTATTTTTTAGAATAAATAAGAAAGAAATAGGGTAAGTAACAAGTTATAGAGCGGGTTGTAAACTAGCTACTTGTGTTCGAAGGTTCGCTAGGCGTCGCATTTTGCCATCGGTCGCGTTTTACCGCTTTCATAAATGCTTTCATCTTGGCGGCATCTTTTTTACCTTTATCAGCTTCAATACCGCCACTGACATCAACTGCATAGATAGGCAGCTCTAAAGTCATAGCGATATTGTCGGCATCCAGTCCACCCGCTAAGATAATCGGTAGCGAGCTGTCCTCTGGTATCAAACTCCAATCAAAACGCGCACCAGTACCACCATATTTATGCTGGTGGTAAGCATCTAATAAGATACTACTCGCCCCTGCTGCTGCAAATTCGTCAATCTGAGCGCTGACGCTAGCAGTACTATCTGTATCGGCATTAATACGCAACGCTTTAATCCAGCGTTTATTGACTGCACTCGCCAGCTGCTGGCACTGCTCAGGGCTCTCATCACCGTGGAACTGTATGATGTCAAACGGCACAGTGTCTGCCAGCTCAATCAATTCATCCTGCGGCATATTGACCACCAATGCCACCACATTGATAAAGGCTGGTAGCGCTGCTATCAAGGTCTGTGCTTGCGCAGGCGTGACAGCACGAGGACTGGGCGGATAAAACACCAAACCGACCGCATCAACACCCAACTGTGTCGCAGTCTGTATATCACTAAGCTGGGTAAAACCGCAGAACTTGACGTGCATTTCGTGACCTTGCATTTCATGATACTAAATATGACACCAATTATAACGGTATCAAACAAGTAAAAACCAAAGACAAATCGTGAGATATGGTGAGGTTTTGTTACTCAAACAGTAAAGCCATTGCATCCAAAAACTTATCCTAGCATACTTTTATTCATAGTTTTGTTTATGATTACGAATGATTAATATAGGAATACTTGAATGTCTAAGACTGCGTCGAAAACGGCTAACAAAACAGACAACAACGACAGTAGTAATAATAGTAGTAACGATAAAGCCAATCGCGTCAGTCCGCCACATTATTTGATGTGGTTTCGTCGTGACCTGCGCGTTCATGATAATACCGCCTTAGCAGCGCTTTGTGAACAAGCAAATGCAGATAATGCACTCGTTAGTGCCATATTTTTTCTCACGCCTGAGCAATGGCAAACGCATGATATGTCGCTTACACAGCTTGATCTTATCGCTCGTACATTACCTGCCCTCGCAAAAGCTCTAAAGTCGCAATTGAACATCACTTTAACAGTACAGGTTTGTCCGAATTTTTCGGACTGTATTGACGCACTACTCGATATCTGTGATAACAACGCTATCAGTACGCTCATGGCCAATCATGAATATGAAGGCAATGAGATCGATCGTGATGAACAATTAACCAAGCAATTAGCAAAGAACGATATCGAGTTTGTACGCTGGCATGATCAGTGCATCTTGCCACCGAAAACCATCACAACCAACGATGGCGACAGCATGTACCAAGTGTTTACCCCGTTTTATAAAAAATGGCGACACACCTTGGAGGTGAGCGATATACAAATGCATGAAGCAGTCGCTATCAGTGATAGTAACCATACTGAGTTAAAGCTGGCAAAAGACCACGCAAAAACGTTAAAAGAGATAAAAAGTCTTGGCACAAAAACTGTCAAAGACTATCAAAAGCAGCTAGAAATCAATGCGTCAAATAATCATGCCGATATGGAGGCGCAACTCAAACATACTCGTGATGCTTATCTGGCTGGTGAAACTGCCGCTTGCCAGCAGTTAGAAGCGTTTGTCGATGCAGACATCAATAACTATGATGTAAGCCGCGATGTACCTAGCTTGCATGCGACCAGTCAATTATCGGCTTACCTCACGATTGGCGCGATCAGCCCTAGACTGTGCTACCTACAGGCAAATAAAGCTCAAGAAAAACTGCACGGTAACGATAGCGACAACAACGACATCAATCGCTGGATAAGTGAGCTGGCATGGCGCGACTTCTATCGTCATGTCTTGGACTATAAGCCAGAGCTGATTCGTCATCAGGCGTATAAGCATGAGACTGACAT
>NZ_JBQSVP010000021.1:0-38514 GCF_052376345.1 Psychrobacter sp. AOP5-GZ1-6
TTATAGCAGTACTTATTAGCCAGTCGCACTTATTAACGATAGCGAGTGGATAAATGAGAGATAGGTGTGGAACGAGCCATGCGTAGCACTAAAGATCGTATTCGTCATGCTGTAGGGTTTGAACTCATCGGTCTATTGATTTTTGCACCGCTGGCAAGTTGGGTATTTGGTTTTGAGCTGCATTCCATGGGCGTCGTAGCATTGACTGGCTCTATCGTCGCGACGGTATGGAATTATTTTTATAATATCTTATTTGATAACGCCCTGCTTAAACTACGTGGTGAGGTAAAAAAGACGGTTGCCATACGAGTACTACATGCTGCACTGTTTGAAGGTGGTTTGCTAGTGCTGTTTTTGCCAGCGATTGCTTGGTATTTGGACATCAGTTTGTGGGCAGCTTTTAAAATGGATATCGCTATGGCGACATTTTATTTAGTATATGCTTTTGTCTTTAATTGGGTTTACGACAGAGTGTTTCCTATTGTTGAAGCTGATTGATGCTTCAATCTAAAGCAATACGATAAATAAGACAGGTAACTGAGATGGCGATATATGTGGATTTTATGCAAATAGAATTTAAAGGCTATAAGTGGTGTCATCTATTAGCTGATACATTACAAGAATTGCATGATTTTGCAGCATTGATTGAATTAGATGCGCGCCTGTTTCATCGTAACGCCAGTTATCCGCATTATGATGTCACTGTGCAGATGCGAGAAACAGCGATTGAGTATGGTGCAATTCCTGCCGATCGAAGAAAAATTATCGAGTGTGCAAAGAAGCTAAAAGTAGAATTACATACACAAATAGCACAGTCCGATTGTTTGTAATAAATGCATAAACAAATAAAAAGGTGGGTTATGTTTTGGCTAACCCACCTTTTCTGTTTTTTTAGGTCGTGTTTTTTGAGTGTAGTATTACTTAGCAACCGCTGCTGTGCTGACCGCATTTAATGCTTTTGAGATATTATCAATGACGGTATCACAGCCTTCGATATTATGGCGGGTTTTGAGATATTCAGGATTGTTATAAGACAGCCATACTTTTTGATCAGCATCCTCGCTGATGAGGATTTTTTGTGGTAAATCAATGGCGACAGTCTGCTCACAGTTCATCAAGGGCGTACCGGCTTTAGGGTTGCCAAACATAATGACCTGGGTTGGTCGTAAGGTTAAATCGACACCTTGTGCATTTTTCTGATGATCGACGCGCGCAAATACTTTCATGCCTTTGCTTTCGATAACTGAGACCAGCTTATCGGCAGTATCTTGCACGGAATGATTGCTTTGCATGGTTACCAAGCCTTTTTCAGCATTGATAGCCGTTGTCGTGGTTTTTAGCGAAGAGGTGGGTGCATTTAGAACGTTTTCAACACTGGCACAAGCCGTCATGGCCAAAGCCAAAGCAGCGATAGAGACGATTTTAATCATGAGTCATCCTTTTTTATGGTGATTGGTTATCCGTAATAGTTGGCAACATCGAACATTCATTGTGCATCATAACCTTGTGTGTAATCAACCTATCCGTAATTAGCTTATCCGTAATTAGCTTATCCGTAATCAGCCTTGCATAGCAACTCAAATAATAGCGAGTACAACAACGAACATAACAACACGCATAACAACGCACACAATAAAAAGCATCATGACAAAGTGCGTTAACGGACTCTTAAGCCAAACGTTCTGCCAGATAGTCTACCAGCAACCTAATCTTTGGTGATAAATGACGATTGTGCGGATAAATAGCCCAAATACTTTCTTCTGGCTCTCGATAGTCATCCAATAAGCTTATCAGCTCCCCTGATTCTAAATACTTTTGCACGTAATAGTCAGGCAGCTGGACGACACCCAAACCTTTCAAAGCGGCATCGACTAGGCTATGCCCATTGTTATATTGGATGTTTCCAGAGACACGCAAGTTTTTTTCTTTGACACTGTTATTGGTTTTTTGATCGCTATCTATTTGGTCGGCATCTCTAAAGTACCAATAATCACGAGTACCCAGTAAGCAGTTATGATGACTCAAATCATTCAGAGAGTGAGGCGTGCCATATGTATCGAGATAAGAAGGCGCGGCACAGACAAAGTTAGTGCGATGGCTGAGCTTCTTTGCCATCATCGTTGAGTCGCTTAATTTACCGATGCGAATCGCTAAATCGTAACCACCATCAATCAAGTCAATCATTTGATTACTCAAAAACGCTGTTACTTCGATATTACTATACTGCACCATAAAATCATTGATCAGCGGTAATAATTGCTGCTCGCCATACGTCATAGGTGCCGTTAGTTTAATTCGACCTTGTGGCGTTGATTGAAAGCGACTGACCGCCTGTTCAGCAGCATCTAAGCCGTCTAATACACCACGGCAGTGTTGATAGAAAACACGTCCTTCTTCTGTGAGTGAGACTTTTCGTGTTGTACGATATAGCAGTTTAATATTAAGCCGTTTCTCTAATGCACTGATTTGTCGGCTGACTTGTGCGGTTGAGATACCTAGTTCTTTGGCGGCGCGCGTGAAGCTCTCGTATTCTGCAACATAAACAAACTCACTGACCCCATCCCAACGCATGATTATTACCAATATGTAAAAGTTATTTGCAAATATAGCATATTGTTATCATGCTAGAAATAACTATAATGAGAAGTATCCGCTTCGAAATGTTTCAGATATTGGCCCCAACAGGCTATGCCTAATAACGAACTAAAAAGAGAGACAGCTATGTCAGATCAATTTATCAAATCTAAAGCCGCCATCGCTTGGGGGCCAAATGAACCACTATCTATCGAAGAAGTAGATGTGATGCTGCCAAAGAAAGGCGAAGTATTGGTAAAAATCGTAGCAAGTGGTGTTTGTCATACCGATGCGTTTACGCTCTCTGGTGAAGACCCAGAAGGCGTATTCCCAGCGATTTTAGGTCATGAAGGTGGCGGTATCGTTGAGCAGATCGGTGAGGGCGTGACTAGCGTGCAAGTTGGTGACCATGTGATTCCTTTATATACAGCGGAATGTAAAGTCTGCAAAATGTGTACGTCGGGCAAAACCAACTTGTGCTCGGCGGTACGTGAAACCCAAGGTAAAGGCCTAATGCCAGATGGCACCACGCGTTTTTATAAAGATGGTAAGCCAATCTATCATTATATGGGCTGCTCAACCTTCTCTGAATATACGGTTTTGCCAGAAATTTCTTTGGCCAAGGTCAATAAAGAAGCACCGTTAGAGGAAGTTTGTTTGCTGGGTTGTGGTGTCACCACGGGTATGGGTGCGGTCATGAATACCGCAAAAGTCGAAGAGGGTGCGACCGTTGCTATCTTTGGTCTCGGCGGCATTGGTCTATCGGCAGTCATCGGTGCTGCGATGGCAAAAGCCAGTCGTATCATTGCAATTGATATTAATGAGAGCAAGTTTGAATTGGCCAAAAAATTAGGTGCGACTGACTGCATCAATCCGAAAGATTACGACAAGCCCATTCAGGAAGTCATCGTGGAATTAACCGATGGCGGTGTGGATTATTCATTTGAATGTATCGGTAATGTCGATATCATGCGTTCAGCACTTGAGTGCTGCCATAAAGGCTGGGGCGAGTCGGTCGTCATCGGTGTCGCAGGTGCAGGGCAAGAAATCTCTACCCGTCCGTTTCAACTTGTGACTGGGCGCGTCTGGCGTGGCTCAGCATTTGGCGGGGTAAAAGGTCGTTCAGAATTACCAGGCTACGTTGAACGTTATCTGGCAGGTGAGATCCCATTACAAGAGTTCATCACCCATACCATGCCATTGGAAGACATTAATGAGTCTTTTGACTTAATGCATAAGGGCGAGAGCATTCGTACCGTTATCCATTTTTAAACGATAGTCAGCCCTAAATAAAAAATACAAATACAACCACGCGATATCGGTTATATTTTTCTTGCTTGCTGTGCCTACGCAGACAGAGGCTACGCAAAATATAATCCGTATCGCTGTATTTTTTAATATTAAATCGCCTATAGTAATGATAAAAATACCACTTCTAAGATGGAAGCGGTATTTTTTTAGGCTAAAGCATAAAGCATAAAGCATAAAGCATAAAGCATAAAGCAAAAGGTCAAACAGTATGAAACCTCAGACAATAGAAACGGAACGTCTCTATCTTAGACAGTGGCAGGCGAGTGATTTACCTGTCTTTGCTGAAATGAATGCTGATCTTGACGTCATGAAGTATTTTCCCAAGCCACTGTCACCAAAATTGAGCGATGCCATAGCCAATAAATGTTCAAAGCTTATTGAAGATAAAGGCTGGGGATTTTGGGCCGTGAGCCTAAAAGAGACGAATGCCTTTATCGGTATGGTTGGCTTAAATGAAGCACATGTTGATATGCCTTTTGCACCTGCTGTAGAGATGGCTTGGCGACTACACAAAGATTATTGGGGAAAAGGTTATGCAACGGAGGCCGCAAGAGCTTCATTAACGTTTGCATTTGAAACGTTAATGCTTGATGAGGTCGTCGCGTTTACGGCTGTTATTAACAAGCACTCGCAATTAATCATGCAGCGCATTGGCATGACTGATACGCAAGAAAACTTTTATCATCCAATGCTTGAGTCTAACCATCCACTTGCTGAGCATGTGCTATATAAAATTACTCAGGAGCAGTGGCGGTAAAATTTTAATTATTGACGGTAATAGCTTTCTTGTTTAACAGCCTCTAGTTTTTAGCATCGAGTATGATTTTCTTAGCAAGCGTGACAAGATCTGAGGCCATAAAATTCGGTGTCGGTACATTGGACGCAGGTAACATAGCGTTATGAGGGCGTTTTAGAAATGCACCTTGGCAACCAGCCGCTTGAGCGCCTATCGTATCCCAAAGATGAGAAGCTACGAGGCATAAATCTGACGTCTCAACAGACATTTCCTTGGCGACCATTTGATAAGTCTCAGGTGCGGGTTTGAATTTTCCGACAGTTTCTACGCTGAATTGCTGCTCAAAGAACTGACTGATACCGGCTTTTTCGAGTGGTGAAGGAGAGGTGCTACTTGCTGAATTGGTCAATGTCGCCAGTCGAAACCCTGCATCACGTAGCTTGGTCAATGCAGGTATGACATCGGGATGGGCCGGCATTTTTCCCATGAGTGTTTTGAGTTCTGTGATATCGTCATCTGTCAGCGTGATTTTATGGATATCAGCAGTCATCTGTAAGGCGCCAACACCTAGCTCACCAAAAGGTGCATACAGCCCTGATAGCGTCATGGTTTGAGAGTAGAGTACCAGTTGAGCGAACCACTCTCTTAGCATGAGCTTGTCATCGAATAAGCGAGTGAATAAAGGGGTTAAGGTCTCAATATCTAGCAAGGTTTCATTGACATCAAATACAATAATTGGGTGGGTTGAGTTAACGGACATATAGACTCCTGTTGTTGAGAGCTAGCAGGTTATGACTGTTTCATAAGCCATAAATTTTATAAACCATAAATTTCATAAGTCATAGAGAGCCAACAAACCTAATAAAGCATGCTGACCAGTTAAGCGAAAGTATTGGATAATATCCCAAAACAGAATATTGATAGAAGACAGTATGACGAAGTAAGAGGTATGAATTGTTAATTCGCAGGGCATTAACGTTGATAATTGAAACATTAGAGTATGTTAAGTATCAGGCAAAAGTGACGTTGTAGCAGATTGATAGAGTAGTCTACGGTAACAACAGACCCTAGGGCCAGTTGCATGTATGATGTTAGATGGTTTAATGCTCTAGCTAAGAAATTTTAGCTAAGAAATCTTAATCCTGAAGTTTTTAACGCCCATACCAGTTCTACAAAAGCACGGCTGTTGGTTAGAGGTTCGCCATCGATGATGAGTACGTAGCCTGAACCATCAATCCATAAAAACACAAAACTGGTCTCAGGAATCAACATATCAACCTGCTGAAAAAACGAGATGGCTTGGCTTTCTACTGCCCAACCACGTTGTTTTTGACGTAGTATAAATCCTGAAAAGTCAGCCGCTGCGACACTCAACATATCGGCTTCTTCTTGGCTGTAGCCAATGCGTGCCAAACAGAATCCTTCATCAGAGCCGATGGCGGCACGGCGTTTCCCTGACAAGCTAGCAACCACGTAGGGTAAGAACTGATCTAGTGGTAGATTAGGTGCTGGTAAAAGCAAGGACAGTTTTTCAATCCAACCTTGCTCGATAAAGTTTTGCAACCATTCATCAGAGTAGCGTTCTAGCCATTCGGCTGCGAGCAGTGTCTGTGCATAAGACAGTAAGTCTTGTAATGATAACTGCTTATCAGTGGGTTCACTTTGAGAAAATGCCTCAAAAATACCGGCTGGAGTTAAAGTCAGATACGTTTTATCAGCATTTAAATAAGAAGACATAGCAGCTACCGTTATAATAAAGGTTATAAATAGGCAATAAATTAAGTTTTAATGTTTTGGGTTTGATCAAGGTTTTGTTGACAGTTATTCCAACGTTCATCAAACTGCCAGTCGCTTTTGCCTAAGCGAAACCATACTAAAGAGAAGGCAAGCCGATCATTGCGTGCGATACAGTGAGCAAAAAATTCGTTTTCGATCTGCTCAATTGTACCCCAGTCTTCATCATCACGTGCTTGCATCAGTTCAGTTGTGATGTCCTTAGATATTTCTTTGGCATCATCGCTACTGATACGTAGTCGTCGCTTTTGTTCATTGAGAGAAGGCGAAACCAACACGCTCCAACGGGTTGCGAGCATACTATTGCGTTGAATGTATCTTTTCTTATTGATACATTCGCGGAACCCTTGCTCAATATGAGGGTAAAGCCGACCTTTGACACGAATAAACAAGTTGTTTACATCATAAGGGATATCATACCAACAGCCATAAAAAAAGTCTGCAACGGCACCTTGTAAAGGCTCTTTTTCGTTCAATAATAGCGCAGCATTGATACGTTGTTCGTGAAAATGACGATTGTTGGGTGCCAAAAATACTTTACGTGAGTATAAACGAAATACTCGCCGAGCTTCCATCTCATTTTCTTTGATAAGATCTAAATCAGACATAATAGTGTCCTTGTAAGTCATAGTCGCTATTGTATGGCTCATATTATATAGCGACCATTAAGGTGCAATAGGCTATGACCTAAGCAAGCAAAACGATGCAATATGTCAATATCTCAATGAAAAACTAGTCAAGCAAGGTCTGCATTAAATCTATCATAAATTCAGCATCTTCCTCATCCATCGCTTCAAATCCATGAGGCATACCCAGTTCTGCTAATGCTTCTTTACCATCGTCGTCATTATGCAGATTGAGAATGGCATTCATAAAGATTTCGGTGTCAGGGAAATCCTCTTTAATAAGCAGTACATGACTGATATCAGCCAAATCACTTTCGATAAGTACTGATAGTTGAGTTTTGGTCAGACGAGAAAAGCTATGAAATATCTCTGCTAAAAAAAAGGCAGCCTGGGCCTCGCCTTTAATGACTTTTCGAGCTGCTGCTTGATAAGTTTCAGTGATATCCCAAGTCAGATCAGCTTCTTCTATATCAATGGCTTCTAATAAGCGTAGGCCAACTAGTTTAACATCACGGTTATCGGCCATTGCTACAGTAGCGCCAGTTTTTATGTCTTCTAAGCAGTTGATATCGCTCTTTGCTGCAGCGGCAATGACCATCTCATCAGATTTTCCGATAGGGCGGGCGACTGCACGGTAGCCTTGCTCACGAATCAATGTTGCTGCATCAAAAGGGTTGGCATAAATGATTTGAATGTTACCAGCAGTAATGACTTGCTCTTGCTCATCATGTGAGGATGGAATGTTCAAGTGCATATTTAAGTTAGCACGTTTTTGAATCAACGTATTGAACATGTGCCAGCCTGCGAAACGCTCAGGCGAAAAATCTGGGGCGATTAACATATTATGTGTCGTCATGACTCAATCTTCCTCATTTTTTTTCATTTCAGCATACAACGCTATCGCTGCTTCTATCTTGCTGCGTGATGGTTTGCGTCGTACTGATGTATAGCCTACTGTTTTGCCGTGACGAACATTCGGCACGACAGTAGCATAGACCCAGTAATGACTACCATCTTTGCACAAGTTTTTGACATAGCCATGCCACTTTTGTCCAGAGACTGCAGTACTCCACAAGTCTTTATAAGCAGCTTTTGGCATATCAGGATGGCGCAAAATGTAATGTTGTTGACCGATTAGTTCATCAATAGTGTAACCGCTAATTTCAACAAAAGCATCATTGGTATGTGTCAGTATACCGTTCAAATCAGTACGCGATACAATCAGCTTGCCATCAGGATAAGGGCGTTCAATACCCGTGTCATAGACAGTGCGTGAGGTGCCATCATGGTAAGTTATAGTAATCTGCTTAGCAGGCATATCAGGCTTATGTGCATCAGGGATTGGAGAACCCATAGTAATCTCCTTTATGGATCGTTGTATTCATAATGATTAAAAAGCCAGCTTTATGTGGAACTTGTCGAGAATGTTATTTATAGTGAATAGAGTTTTAGCTTATTATTGACCCTAACACTTATTTAAGCACTGATCTTATAAAATAGTGTGTATTATCTTAAATAGTTTTTATGAGACAGTCACTCAGTTTTGATTTAAAGTAAGGTTTCTCGTTTAACAAACCTCTAAAATCGCTCATTAGATAAGTTTTGCAAGGGCTTCTGATGCACGCTTGATGTCTAAGAATATCAAACCAAGTTTCGCATTTGGTTTTGCCATAATCGTCAGTACCGCCTCATCTCCCGATGATGTCATAATAACGTAGCCTTGCTCGCCTTGAATCATAATACGATCGATACTACCACGCGCCAACTCACGGCCTGCACGATCGCCCAATGACAGCAAAGCTGCTGACATTGCACCAACACGGTCTTCGTCAATGCCTGTTGGTAGTGCTGAGGCAATCATAAGACCATCGTTAGAAATTAAGGCAGATGCTTCAACATCCGTTGATGAACTGTTTAGGTCTTCCAAAATTTGCTGGAATGAGTCTGTACGCATATCGCTTTCTCTATGATAGATTGTGGGATTGATAGAATAGCTATTGATAATGTTGAAAAAGACATAACTATATGTTGTATAGACGGGTGATTATAAACCCTTGTTGTTAACATTGATATATACTGCAACGGAAAAAAAGCCATTTTTCCATATTTTTTTACCGTTTGTTATATTTTATCGACCTTTTATCTTAAATTTATATACAAATAAAAACAAGTGTTTATTTTTTTGGTAAAAGCTAATACAAGTGCCTAGCATGCCAGTAAAATGTTACTGTCTTTAGTTGCGTTAAGATACTTGTAGGGTGTGTTCTTATTTGAAAATCAATGATAAAGCTGAATCATTTTTAAACGCTTTAAGCGACTATTGATTGAATTAAGGATATGCCTTAGCTATTGATCATAAACTTTCATGATGATGATATTTACTAGACTTATGTACCTAAAAAATGATATATAATTATGGAATAAAAATAGTTTTTATCTCTATATGTGTAATGTAGTCACATACATAATCAGTTTTTAATCCCCCTTGCTTCTATACATAACCTTGTATAGAAGCGATTTCAGTTTTATATCAGCGTTAAAAATTTCCTCGTCAGCCTTTATATGACGTGATGTTGATGTAAATAAGTACAATCACCATTTGATCCTAAGGAAGAAATATATGAGTATCAGTCAGGCCATCAAAAAAGTCGAAGCACGTTATGCGCATCAGCCAGAGTTCATTCAGGCAGTAAAAGAGGTGGCCATTACGATTCAGCCTTTATATGATGCTCATCCTGAATACAATACTTTGAAAGTATTTGAGCGTTTGGTGGAGCCTGATCGGGTATTTGGCTTTCGGATTAACTGGGAAGATGATAAAGGCAACGTGCAAGTCAATCGTGGTTGGCGTGTTCAGTTCTGTAATGCGTTAGGACCATACAAAGGCGGTCTTAGATTTCACCCTACGGTTAATCAGTCAGTACTGAAGTTTTTAGGTTTTGAGCAAATTTTTAAAAACGCTTTAACGGGCTTGCCGATTGGCGGTGGTAAAGGTGGCTCTGATTTTGATCCTAAAGGTAAAACGGATAGTGAAATCCGTCGTTTTTGCTATGCCTTTATGCGTGAGTTATATCACTATGTAAGTAAAGATATGGATGTGCCTGCTGGTGATATCGGTGTTGGTGGTCGAGAAGTCAGCTATATGTTTGCGATGTACAAAAATTTGACACGTGAGTCGACTGGTGTTCTTACTGGTAAAGGCGTGGGATTCGGTGGCAGTTTGATGCGCACAGAAGCGACTGGCTACGGTGCCGTTTATTTCTTAGAAAACATGCTTATCGCCCAAGGTGATAACATCAAAGGCAAAAAAGTACTTATCTCAGGCGCTGGAAATGTCTCACTCCACGCCGCTGAAAAAGTGAATGCGCTTGGCGGTATAGCTATCACGGTATCTGACTCACAAGGGACTTTGTACGATGAACAAGGTCTTAATCAAGAGAAAATTAATTGGCTCAAAAAACAAAAATATCAAAACAAACCATTAGCAGAGTATGTCGATGTCTATGGTGGCGAATGGCTTGCCAAACAAAAACCATGGCAGTTTGAGGCTGATATTGCGTTGCCATGTGCCACTCAAAACGAAGTGAGTGCAGAAGATGCTAAGCGATTGGTTGAAAATGGTGTAACGTATGTAGTTGAAGGTGCCAATATGCCGCTAACTGCGGAAGCGATTGATTATATTCGCTTGCATCGCGTCCATTATGCGCCTGGTAAAGCCGCAAATGCTGGTGGTGTCGCTGTGTCTGCGCTTGAGATGTCGCAAAACTCCGTCCGTCAATATCAAACCTTTGAGCAAGTCGATGAGCGTTTAAAAGGTATTATGAAAGATATTCATAATAGTGCGGCTAATGCCTCAGAGCAATATGGTCAAACTGACAATGGCTATATCGACTATATGGCGGGTGCTAATATGGTTGGCTTTAAACGTGTGGCTGATGCATTGGTGGCTTTTGGTATCTTAAACTAAGACTCTCTAGTCTATTGCTCCACGTAAGTGTTGAGAACATCCATACTGCATTTATCCTAAGACGATAAATGCAGTATTTTTTTATCGACACCATACGCCTGCTCATCGAACATAGATACTTGTATCAGTACTATATTTAGATTGGTTATTCAAACAGTGTGATTACACTTTGATACTTTTTCATCCTATAGCAAGTAGAAAATCTCGTTAACATAAGTGTATAGCTAATGGCATTAAACGCTATCGATAATGAAAAGAGATTATTTCATTGGGTTATAGCAGTACACTATAAAAATGGCTTATAAAAGTAAGTGATAAGTAAAGGAAATAAGTTAATGAATAAACTGTCTAAAAAAATACAATTGACCACTTTAGGTGCTGGCCTAGCATTCGCCCTAACTACAGGTGTCATGAGCACGACTGTAATGGCGGCTCAAACCAGTCTGTCTACTGAGGTAAAAGCAGCACAAGCGACCAAGATTGGTTTAAAGCAAGCGATTACTATCGCAACCGCACAGGCATCCGGTATGCTAATCGGGGCTGATTATGACGAAGATGATGATGATACAGAAAATGGCATATATGAAATAGAATTTAGCACGGCTAGCGATAGTTATGAAGTAGTAGTGGATGCAATGACGGGAGCAGTCATTGGGACTGAGACTGAGCGATTAGATCGCGACGATATTAACGACTACAACGTACAGCATCGTACGAAAGTAAATATTATGAGTGCGATAGGTATCGCTGAGAAAAAAATAGGCGGTATGACATTAGAAGTCGAGTTTGAAGCAGATCGCGACTATGATGCTCACCCTTTGTATTACAAAGTTGACTTGCTGAAAGGCGATGAGATCGTTGGTATCAATGTGGATGCCAATACAGGTGAGACGTTTGCCAACAAATATAAGCGCTAGAGCATGTCTTCAATTCACCCGATAGTCATCTACATGGGCTAAAAATAGCTAAATCTTGCCAAACATCGTCAAATAGCGGGTTAATATCGCGATATTATCTGCATTATTTTTCTTGTTTGACGGCAATTTATCTCATTTTTATCACCATTTTTGAAATAAAGACATGGCCTAGTAGAAATATCCAAACCAGATAAATTAAAAGCCACCAGATGAACATACTAGCTAGTGGCTTTTTTAATGGTGATAGGTAAAGGTAGAAAGGTTACACCGTCTTGCGCCACTTACCTTGAACCATAGTGCATTGGATAGGGTTTAGCCCCATCTGATAAGCCAAATCGGCAGGACGGGCAATATCCCATAGTGCCAAATCTGCATCACAGCTGACCTCTATTTTACCTTTATTAGATAGCCCCAATGCTTGTGCTGCGTGAACAGTAATTCCTGCCAAAACCTCTTCAGTGGTTAAGTAAAATAGCGTGCAGCCCATGTTCATCGTTAACAAAAGCGAGGTGAGCGGTGAAGTGCCAGGGTTACAGTCGGTAGAAAGCGCCATTGGCACCTGATGTTTGCGTAGCGCCTCAATCGGTGGCAATTTGGTGTCACGTAATGTATAAAACGCCCCAGGTAGTATCACAGCTACGGTATTGCTGGCAGCCATTTTTTTGATATCATCTTCTGATAAATGCTCTAGATGGTCGCTGGATAACCCTTGATACTCAGCAACCAAGGCACTACCACCTATGTCAGATAATTGCTCAGAGTGCAGTTTGACTGGTACATTTAATGAGCGTGCCACTTCAAAAACGCGTCTGATTTGCTCAGTATTAAAGGCGATGTTTTCACAGAAGCCATCGACCGCATCGATCAAACCCTCTGAATGCAAAATAGGTAGCCACTCGCACACTTGCTCGATGTATTCATCCGAGCGGTCCTGCATGTGAGACTTGTATTCAGGTGGTAGGGCATGTGCCGCTAAATACGTTGTGCTCACATGTATATTGTGTTTGTCACCAAGCTGGCGAGCAACCATGAGCATTTTGCGCTCAGTGTCTAAATCTAAGCCGTAGCCCGATTTGATTTCGATACTGGTCACGCCTTCTTTTATGAGTGCGAGTAGGCGCTTTTCACTTTGTGCAAACAACGACTCAACACTAGCGGCGCGGGTTGCACTAACGGTTGAGACAATGCCGCCACCTTGTGCAGCAATGTCTTGATAACTAGCGCCTTGCAAGCGCGCCTCGAACTCATTGCTGCGGTTGCCACCATAAACGATATGGGTATGGCAGTCGATAAATCCGGGGGTTACCCAGCCGCCATGAGCATTTTTGATTTGCTCTGCTGAGTAATGTGACAGGTGCTCTGCTATTTGTTTATTAGAGCCAATCCACGCAATTTTGTCATCAATAATACCGATGGCAGCATCTTCCAGTTGTCCATAAGGTACATGGTCACTGCTATTAAAACCGTAATGGGCAGAAAACGTGGCAAGATTGGCATTGATGATAATTTGATGAAACGATGCCATGGTGGCATCATCGAATATGGTTGCTGTCGTATTGTTGAAATCATTCATAATGTGCTCCTTATTGTTTGGACGCCAGTGGTGTCTATTGGTCGGGATGAGAGGGCAAAGCTAAGCTAAGCAATGAATTTAATCAACGAACCTAGACGATGAGCTTGGACAATAAACCTAGATGACTAGTAAATGCTGCTCTACCATAGTTGCCAGTAGTCGAGCAGCGACCTTGCAGCTGCGCCCATCAATATCAAAATTAGGATTAATCTCGGCAATGTCGGTCATTTTTACTTTGCCTGTAGCCATGATGGTTTTTACCATGCGCTCAACAAACCCAAGCTCAATACCGTAAGCTGCTGGGGCACTCACACCGGGCACAACACTGGCAGGCAAGCAATCCATATCAATGGTTAGATAAACCACATCAACCTGATTGATAAAGCTTATAACCTGATCGGCAAGTACCTGCCAAGGCTGCTGCTGACAGTCCTCGTCGCTAATGACTTGTACACCCAATTGTTCAGCGCGGTCAAACAGCGCTGCCGTGTTAGAGAACCGACTGACGCCAATACAGCAATAGTGAAAAGGCTGCTCATGTGCTGATAAATGCTCAGCAATTTGCCGAAAAGGTGTACCAGAGGTCGCCACATCCGACTGACGAATATCAAGATGCGCATCAAAATTAATAATGCCGATGGTCGGTGCGGTAGTGGTATCGTTTGTGTTTTTTAATGCCTGCCATAATCCTAAAAAGCTACCGTACGCAATGGCATGACCACCACCAAGTCCAATGGGCAAGCCGCCTTGTTTGACGATAGCGCTCACCTTATCCGCATATTCGAGCTGAGCTTGCTCAAGAGTGTGCGCAGCAAAGTCATCATCGTCATGACAATAGATATCGCCTGCATCACCTAGCAATGTTGCCAGTTGATTGTCATAGCGTGTCTGCAACGACGCAATCACTGGCAGCGTCGCAAACGCTCGGCGAATCAGCGGCGGGGCAGCTCGCGCACCCACGCGGCCTTGATTGCGCCTAACCCCTTGATCACATGCAAAGCCGATTAGCCCAATATTTTGATCCTCGTAAGGCTGGACGAGCTGATACCAGTAGCGGGCACGTGCCGTCTCAAATGGCTCTGCACGGCCAGTCCACAGCATCATGTCAGCCGCTGTGTGACTCACGGTTGTGCTAATTTTCGTAATGGCCATTGCTCATTCCCTTCTATTATCTAACGCTTATTTAGACTCGTACCAGTTGCTACGTAATGACTGCCAGTGCTCAGCAAGCGTACCGTCTAATACCAATTGCTTGGCCGCTTCGATATCAGGCGCTAGGTAGCGGTCTTTATCATAGAAAGTCACTTTCTCGCGCAGTTTCTGATGCGCCACAGTCAACGGCTCTGATGTCTCTAATCCGCGATGAAAATCAATCCCTTGACCGGCAGCCAATAGCTCAATACCGATAATGGTGGCAGTATTTTGCGCCATCTCGTATAAGCGGCGTGCGCAATAGGTCGCCATGGAGACATGATCTTCTTGGTTGGCAGAGGTTGGGATGCTATCGACGCTACCCGGATGGGCGATAGATTTGTTTTCTGAAGCCAGTGCCGCTGCTGTCACATGGGCGATCATAAAGCCTGAGTTGACCCCAGCGTTATCAACCAAGAATGGCGGCAGACCACCTGACAGCGTCGCATCGATAAGTAAGGCCACACGGCGCTCAGACATAGAACCAATCTCGGCAATTGCCAAGGCTAAAATATCAGCGGCAAAAGCGACTGGCTCAGCATGGAAGTTACCACCTGATATAGCCACTGGGCCATCTTCGTTATTAAAAATTAGCGGATTGTCAGTGACGGCATTGGATTCGATTAGTAGCGTTTTACCTGCTTGATTGATGATATCAAGACAGGCACCCATGACTTGCGGCTGACAACGCAAGCAGTAAGGGTCTTGAACTCTATCGTCTTGCTCGCCATCATGTGAGGCACGAATGGCACTGCCTTTGATCAGTTGACGATGTGCTTTGGCGATTTCAATTTGACCATGATGGCCACGTACTTCGTGAATACGCGCATCAAATGGTGAGTCCGATCCTTTGGCAGCATCAATCGACAGTGAGCCGACGATGGTGGCGGTCTCAAGCAAATCACGCGCTAAGAAATAACCCCGTAATGCTAGCGCGGTTGAAACTTGCGTACCATTGATAAGCGCGAGGCCTTCTTTGGCTGCTAGGGTAATTGGCTCAAGTCCATGTTGAGCTAGAGCTTCTGCTGCAGGCACTTTTTCGCCAGCGACAAACACGTCACCTTCACCCATCATTGCAAGTGTCATGTGTGATAAAGGCGCTAAATCACCAGAAGCACCAACAGACCCTTTTGCCGGAATATTTGGCGTGATTTGATTATTGATTAAGGCCAGTAGACTATCTACTACCTCGCGACGCACACCAGAGACACCTTGAGCCAAACTGGCAACTTTCATCACCATAATCAGTCGCACGACGCTGTCTGGTAACGCTCCACCAGTACCCACTGAGTGAGAAACGATCAAATTGCGCTGAAGTAGCTCAAGCTGATCATCACTGATACGCGTCTTTGCTAACAAGCCAAAACCAGTATTGATTCCATAAGCGCTTTTGTCTCGAGCAATAATCGTACGCACATCTTCGTGTGAGGCATCGATAGCTTTATAAGCACTCTCAGGTAATGTCAATATGACAGGTTGCTCATAGATATCACGTAGCATCTTAAAGCTAAGCTGGCGAGGGTGTAGCGTTAATTTTTTGATATCGTTCATAGGGTGATCCTAGTATTGTAAGACATATGGGTTATATTATTTTTGATTCATGTCTTTGTTGAAATGACGTTTTTTAAATGTTTTTAGTTAACATAATACTTGTTATTAAATTTGTTTTTTTAGCCAATCCAGTTGAAGTACATGGCTAGATGTCCGAATGCCGCAGCCAATAAAATACTGAGTACCACACGCTCAAACCAGATAATGACCATTTTGCCGACAGATAATGGTATTTCAGTGGCAAGCACACAAGGAATCATGGCAGAGAAAAACAACACGCTGCTAATAGAGATGACCCCTGCAACATAGCGAGTCAGTATATCAGCCTCACTGAGGAGCAGTGCTGGCAAGAACATTTCAGCCAATCCCGCTGACATACCTTTGGCGGCAACCAGAGGCTCTGGTAAGCCGCTAAGCCATGTAAATGGATAAAGAAGCAAGCCTAAAGCATCGAATACAGGCGTATACTTTGCTAATATCAATCCTGTCAAGCCAACCGCGATGATAGAAGGCACAATCGCCGCTGCCATTGTCAGCCCATCGCGAAAGTTAGACCATAAGATTTGTTTTAGGTCAGTGGCACGGCGCGAAGTGGACAAACCCAAATCAAATGCTGCCGCCAAACGTGTACCACTTTTATGGTCTAAAGCGGGACGTTCAACGCTATCATCTACAAGGCTAATGGGTGGAATACGAGCAGTAATCGCAGTAACGATAAAGGTAATCACTAGCGTAGACCAAAAAAACAGGTTCCAAAACTCCATCAGACCAAGCGTTTTGGCAACAATGACCATAAATGCCGCTGATACGGTCGAAAATCCAGTCGCAATGATAATGGCTTCGCGCGCTGAATATTGCTTTTGCAAATACACGCGATTAGTAATGAGCAGCCCGATAGAGTAGCTACCAACAAAGGATGCGACAGCATCAATCGCTGATGAACCTGGGGTTTTCCAGATAGGTTTCATGATCGGCTGCATGAGCACACCGACCATCTCGAGCAAACCAAAACCCACCAAAAATGCTAAAATTAATGCCCCAAGCGGTACAATCATACCGACTGGTAATGCCAGTTTTTCAAACAAAAACGGCAGCATGTCCTTTTCCATCATAAAGGCAGGCGCTACGTCAGCCACATACATTACTGCCAGTATCAGACCAATGATTTTAAAAGCAGTCATAATCATGTGGGTGATATTTTTACGCCATGAGCCGTCTATAAATGGCTTGCTTACCCCAAAGATCATCAATAAAAATAATAACATCACAGACAATGTATGCTGCTGATTGACCAGATAAGTTGCCCCATGATCGAACAAAATCGTGCTTTTCTCACCAATGGTAAATGGCACAAAGAACATGACCAAACCGATAGCACTAAAGACTATCAATTGCAGTAACGCTATAGGTTTAGACAGTAGTGCTTCAGTTGGTGTCGCTGCTGCATCCTTGAGATTTAGTGTCGTATTTTGCTCAATCATATTATCCTCCTTGATAAAATGTCGATGATATCCTTATGTCAAGTAATCACTTATAAGGATAAAGGGTATGCTACTTAACCATCGGCAAATTTAGACCATAGTCTTTGGCTGTTTTGATCGCCAGCTCATAGCCTGCATCGGCATGACGCATAACCCCTGAGCCGCAATCGTTGACAAGTACTCGTGCCAAGCGTTTGGCAGCGGCATCAGTGCCATCTGCGACAATGACCATACCTGAGTGCTGCGAGTAGCCCATGCCAACGCCGCCGCCATGATGTAGTGATACCCAAGTGGCACCGCCTGCGACATTGAGCATACCATTCAATAATGCCCAGTCAGATACCGCATCTGAGCCATCTTTCATGCTTTCAGTTTCGCGGTTTGGGCTGGCAACAGAACCCGTATCCAAGTGGTCACGACCGATGACAATAGGGCCTTTTAGCTCGCCGTTTTTGACCATTTCATTAAAGGCTAAACCTGCTTTGTCACGCTCACCCAATCCTAACCAGCAGATACGGGCAGGCAAACCCTGAAACTGAATGCGCTCTTTTGCCATATCTAACCAGCGATGGATATGGGTGTTTTCAGGGAACAGCTCTTTGATTTTTTGATCGGTCTTATAGATATCTTCTGGATCACCTGACAGCGCCACCCAGCGGAAGGGGCCTTTGCCTTGGCAGAACAGCGGACGAATATAAGCGGGGACAAAACCTGGGAAATTAAAAGCGTCTTTAACGCCTTCATCAAAAGCCACCTGACGGATATTATTACCATAATCGGTCGTTGGAATGTCCATCGCTTGTAAATCTAGCATCGCCTGTACGTGTACGGCACAAGACTGAGCGGCGGCTTTGGTTAATGCTGCATGTTGCTCTGAATCTTCTTGCGCAGCTTTCCATGCTTCCACTGTCCAGCCACTTGGTAGATAGCCATTGATCAAGTCATGCGCTGAGGTTTGATCGGTCACTAGATCAGGCTTCATACCGCCAGCATTGGCGCGCTTGACCATCTCTGGCAAGATATCTGCTGCATTACCAAGTAGGGCAATAGAGACCGCTTCACCCGCGTCGGTATGCTGTTTGATGAGCTCATAAGCATGGTCTAAGTCATCAGCTTGCTTATCGACATAACCAGTACGCAAGCGGAAATCGATACTAGATTGCTGACACTCGATGTTCAGTGAGGTTGCACCTGCAAAAGTCGCGGCTAATGGCTGCGCACCGCCCATGCCGCCAAGACCCGCGGTCAAAATCCAACGTCCTGCCCAGCTACCGTCATAATGCTGACGACCTGCTTCTACAAAGGTCTCATATGTACCTTGCACGATGCCTTGCGTGCCAATATAGATCCAGCTACCAGCTGTCATTTGACCATACATCATCAAGTCTTTGCGATCGAGCTCGTTAAAGTGCTCCCACGTGGCCCAGCGTGGTACAAGGTTAGAGTTGGCAATCAATACGCGCGGTGCGTTTTCATGTGTCTGAAACACGCCAACTGGTTTGCCTGACTGTACCAATAAGGTCTCATCGTCTTCTAACACTTTTAGCGACTCTAGAATTTGATCATAGCTTTCCCAGTTGCGGGCTGCGCGTCCAATACCACCGTACACCACTAGGCTTTTAGGGTTTTCGGCCACATCAGGATGCAGATTGTTTTGCAGCATGCGATAGGGCGCTTCGGTCAGCCAGCTTTTGCAATGTAGGGTACTGCCAGTGGGCGCGGCGATTTCGCGGCTCTCATCACGGCGAGTAGGTTTTTTGCTATTGCTATCAGTAGTCATGGTCAAATCCTTGTGAAATATTTTAAGGTGCTAGAGCAATGAAAATAAGTGGTTTACGCTCAGTCTATAAATACACTTGGCTAATTGCTATATGAGCTGGGTTATTGATACTGTCGTAAAGTTGTATATACAAATTATCAAAGATTATTTTTTCATGCAAGTACTTTTTATTTGTGAGGCAATTATTTTTGTTATTGATCTGAAAAATATGTTGTGTAGGTAGGTTCCGATTGAGAATTGCGCTGCAGTCTCATGATATTATGTCGACATTATTAGGATTAAAGACAACAGTGAAAGATGGCCATGACAAAGACGATTCCGGCGTATCAACGCATAAAAAACGCTATATTAGACAATATACACTCGGGTAAATGGCAAGCAGGTAACGCGATTTCGACAGAAATGGCACTGGCTGAGGAGTTTGGGGTGTCGCGCATGACGGTGAACCGCGCGCTAAAAGAGCTGAGCGAGGAGCGGGTACTAGAGCGTCGGCAGGGGTCAGGGACGTTTGTCGCACAGCAGCAGTTTAATCATACGTTTGTCGAGGTGCGCAACATCGCTGAGGATTTAAAATCTGCCAATCGTGATTATGAGGCAAAGGTGGTGAGTAAGCGTGCTATTACGGCTGATATGCTAGACGATGCGATGCGTGATAAGTTTGATATTGCCGTACCAAATGGTCGTGAGGGCAAGGTGCTCAATGAAACACCAGCACTAGAAATACCGGTACTATATGAGGTCAAAATCATCCATTTTGCTGACGGCCAGCCCATACAGTTTGAAGAGCGTTGGGTTGATGCCAATAAAGTACCAAAATTTATTGAGCAAGATTTTAGCGTCGTCAATACCAGTGATTACTTAATTGCTAAGAGTCCACTAGAGCGCGGCAGTTATACTATTCAAGCATTGGCTGCTCCTGATGACATTGCTGATTTTTTACAAATTGCCTCGCAGTCACCAACACTGGTATTGTGCCGCCAAACCTACTCGGCAGGTCAAGTAGTCACCTTTGTGAAGATGTGGCATGCGGGTGAACGCTATCAGTTTTCAGGCGATTTATGATGGTCACCTTACGTATGCCCACTGATTTTTTACATTTTCTTGTCTAAAGTCAGGGGCTATATCGATAAGCTGATATTTATTGAACAGCAATAACATCTGAATATGCTTTGAAATTTAAAAAATAATAGAGAAACAGTATTGAAAAATACATCATTTGCCCTCAAAACTTGCAGCCACAAGAAAATACAATAAATTTACCGAGCAATGAGAAGCGTGACACATAAACCACGCGTATATTTCAGCGATTTTAGTTTGTTACTAGCCTCTACTTGCTGTATGTTGAGTATTTATTCATCTATTCGCGGAAGGAAACCCCATGAAACGTCGCAATCTATTAGCCCTAGCTGCCAGCACTATGTTGCTTGCTGCCTGCGGTCAATCTACTACCAACGAAGCTGATACCAGTGCGACTGACAGTACCGCAACGGGCGGTTCTGATTTGCTACAACGTATCAACAATGGTGGTACCATCAACGTTGGTACAGAGGGTACTTATCCTCCGTTCACGTACCATGATGAGAGCGGAAAACTAACGGGTTATGATGTTGAAGTAACGCGTGCAGTAGCAGATAAACTAGGCGTAGACGTCGAGTTCAAAGAAACCCAATGGGATGCTATGCTGGCAGGTTTGGATTCAGGACGCTTCGATATGGTGGCTAACCAAGTTAGTTTGACCACGCCTGAGCGCAAAGCAAAGTATGATAAAGCCAGTCCTTATAGCTGGTCAGGTGCGGTAGTTCTAGCACCGACTGATGACGACCGTTATAGCTCGTGGGAAAGTTTAAAAGGGTTGCGTACGGCTCAATCATTAAGTAGTAACTATGGCGAGATGGCAGAGAAGTATGAAACAGAAATCGTCCCTGTCGATGGCATGGCGCAGGCCATTCAGTTGGTCAAACAAGATCGTGCTGACTTTACCATGAATGACAATCTAGCAGTATTGGACTACCTCAAAAAATTCCCAGATTCAAACATGGAGATTAAACTGACGGCTCCTGCTAGTGAGCTACGTGGCTCAGGTTTGGTATTGATCAAAGGCGATGACGCAGTCGTGGAAAAACTAAATGATGCGATGGAAGCGTTGGCCGCTGATGGTACCTTGACCAAGCTTAGCGAAGAGTTCTTTGGTGCTGATATAAGTCAGAAAAAGTAATGTCAGTGTCTATCATACCGGCGTCTGTCATGTCAGCCTCATGGTTAGCAGATTTTTTGGCAGCACTGCCATTTATGAGTGCTGATCGGGCACAGATTGTCATCTCATCGTTTTGGCCAATGCTCAAAGGTGGTATCTACTATTCGATACCACTGGCGTTGATCTCATTTACGATTGGTATAGTCATTGCACTGACAGTGGCGCTGATTCGTATCGTGCCGCGTACTGGTGTGTTCCATGAGGTTATCTATAGACTGGCTCGTATCTATGTGTCTGCGATTCGTGGTACACCGATGTTGGTTCAGCTATTTATTATTTTCTATGGTCTACCAAGTGTCGGAGTAAAGCTCGATCCTTTTCCGTCAGCAATTATTGCTTTTTCGCTAAATATCGGCGCTTATGCATCAGAGACGGTGCGTGCCTCGATTTTATCGATACCAAAAGGGCAATGGGAAGCAGGATCGACGGTTGGTCTGACGTATCTGCAAACCTTTCGTCACGTTATTTTGCCACAAGCGCTTCGGGTATCTGTTCCACCGTTATCCAATACGTTTATCAGTTTGGTAAAAGACACCTCTTTGGCATCATTGGTACTCGTCACTGAGCTGTTTAAACAAGCGCAAATCATTACGGCACGCAACTATGAGTTTATGCTGGTTTATACTGAAGCGGCGATTATTTATTGGGGTATCTGTTTGTTCTTGACCTTTATTCAAGGCAAACTTGAAACCCGACTGGATCGCTACGTGGCAAAATAATTGATGGCTAATAAACGATTATTAATAAGTGCTTGTTAGTAAGTAATGATGGATTAGCCATCAGTCATACAAGCGATTCAGAATAAACAGTCGCAAATAAAGATCAGTACAACAGGAATTTTTATGATCAAAGTCACTAATATTCATAAAGCTTTTGGTGGCAATCAGGTGCTAAAAGGCATCGACTTGACGATCAATAAAGGCAAAGTGATCGTAATATTAGGACCTTCAGGGTCAGGTAAGACGACATTTTTACGTTGTTTAAATGCGCTGGAGATTCCTGATCAAGGTGTGATTGCTTTTGATGACAATAGCTTGAGCGTCGACTTTGCTACTAAGCCTAAGAAAAAAACCTTATTGGCTCTGCAGCGCAAATCAGGCATGGTTTTTCAGTCTTATAATTTATTTCCACATAAGACAGCTATCGAAAACCTAATGCTTGGACCGACAGTGGTTCAAGGTCAAACCAAAGCGCAAGCCCGTGAACAGGCTTTAGTTTTACTAGAGAAAGTGGGTCTGTCAGACAAAGCGGATCTCTATCCGTTTCAGCTATCTGGTGGTCAGCAGCAGCGTATCGGTATTGCTCGTGCGCTGGCTATTGAGCCATCATTACTGTTGTTCGATGAGCCAACCTCGGCGCTTGATCCAGAGCTGGTGCAAGATGTCCTTGAGACGATGAAGCAATTGGCATCGGAAGGCTGGACCATGGTTGTGGTAACTCACGAAGTCAACTTTGCCCGTGATGTCGCAGACCATGTGGTATTAATCGAAGATGGTCATGTGGTCGAAGAAGGCAGCGCTGAGCAGATGTTTGAGCTATCAACGCATCCACGTACGCAGGCGTTTTTACAGCGTATCGAGAAGCAATAAAGCTAAAAAGTGAGCTTCTATTGTCAAAGTGAAGCTCTGAGTAATATGAAGCCTTAAGCAATATACCGCCCTGAGCAATATACAGACTTAAACAATAAAAAGCCCCAATCATGTTGTCATGGTTGGGGCTTTTTTTATAAACATATCAAGAGTTTTGTCCATTACAACAGAGTTTTATACCTTTTGCCGTTTTTTTAGCCAACGTGGTACGCGAGTGGCAGTACCGTTCAGCATGGCATTAAATAAAGCGGCTAGTAGAATTAATACCACACCCACATATTGAATCAATGACAATGATTGATGTAGCAATATGGTCGCAAGAGCAATGGCTGTCAACGGCTCAAAAATCGTAAATACGGATGCGCGAGAGGCAGGCAGCTTTTCTAATGCTTTCATATACAGCGCAAATGGTACGACAGTTCCTAGTAAAGACAGCCCTAAGACATAGCCCCAAGTCGGTAGTGGTAGGCTTAGTAGCTGCTCATAAGTACGATAAGTCTCTGGTAATAATAGCAACACACCAGCACTGATAATAATCGAGGTAAAAAACACTAACGGGGCAGGGTGAGCATTATGCATCGCTCGTTTGCCCAGCACGCCATATAATGAGTAGCACATTCCTGACAATAGCCCCAAGACAATACCCCAGTTGACCTGTGCTTGCTCACCTAACATCGTCAATCCAACGCCAAACACTGCCATTAGAGCCAGTAGGGCTGATTGACGAGTAATAGATTCATTGAGCAAAAGCGTCGAAAATAACAAGCTAAAAACGGGTGCAGTATAGAGCAGTGCGACAGCGGGGCCTGCACCGACGTAGATAACGGCAAAGAAATAACATAACGACATGCCAAGCACGCCTATCAAAGACTGAAATGCCAATCCAATCCATTGCTTGGGTCGCAGTTTAATTAAATGCGGCCATAGTTTTGGTAGCATGACGAGCACAAGCAGCGCAGCGGTTACGATGCGTAAAATAGTTGTCTGCCATCCACTAAAGCCAATTTGATTAAGGTAAGTAGAAAATATTCCTAATGTACCCCAGCAAACAGCAGCTGTGATGATTTGAATGATGCCTATCCATGACTTTGATGATGGGATTGCTTTATCCATGTTCGCCCTATTGTTTTCTTATTATTATCTGAATGATACAACCTTGTGTAAGATTGCCCGCTGTTCAAATGTGCTAAGCAATACTGAACAAACAAAAGACAGCCTATAATTAGACTGTCTTTTGTTTGAGTTTATCATGAAAATATTACTGAGTCGCTCGGAAATGCTATGGCGTGTGAAAATACAAAGCAGGCATTAATGACGAGTATAGTCGGAATAAGGCATCGAACTGATAAGATTTAGGTAGGGCTAATCAATCCACAAAAACCATGCTTGTTCTCGGGTGTTGTTTTGCTGAATAAAGCACACTTTCTCTGCTTGGGTTCTTGGCTGATGTGATGCGTTTGCACCGCAGTCTTTTGAACGCTGTTTAATCCATTGTTTTTGTTTTTGTTTTTGTTTTTGTTTTTGTTCTTGTTTCAAGTCGGCTGCCATTTCTTCACCATATAGCCGACTGACTTCTTGTCGTATGTCATGATAGCTACCGTTTATTTCTTGATCAGACGTTTCGTAGATACCATCAATTAGCCCAGCTTGTGACGCTAACGGTAAATAAGTGGTATTTTCTTTGTAGGAGAAATTATGGCCATCACTGGTACTGTTGCTGCCAATATATATTTCATGGTTTGATGGATCGATAAATCCGTTAAAGTCTTTACCCTCAAAGACATAACCCTGAAACCTACAAGGAGTCACACCATCTTTACACACACTGTGCTTGGTTTTGGCTGCATAAAGCTTGACAGAATAAGGCGTATTATTGAGATAAGGCGTATTATCGAGTTTCTTGCCTACCTGTTTTGTTTGCAAGAGTCGCCCTAAATCAGGAGCAACTAGTAGCATATTGTCGCAAGTTACGCTCCCTTCTTCGCAATCCCTATAGAGGTTTAAACGTTGACCCTGAATGTCCATCCCCAATATAAAGTTTGCCTCAATAGGTGCCACTGCCGAGCTGAAAGAAGCCACTATCATCAGACTAGCAAACACCGTCATACGTGTGAATGAGCGCTTTATATTAGGTGATGTGACAAACATAGCGAATTTATACCTGTTTTATATTTGCATTAAAAAATTAGTGAGCAAACGCTTGGCACCTTCAGTCGCGAATGATTCTGGATGAAACTGCACACCTTGAATTGGATAGTCTTTGTGTTGTAAGCCCATGATTTCATCGCCTGCTAGTGCTGATTTGGCTAGGCTATGCTCACTATGTTGCTCATTATCAACGACGGCGGTGACAGTTAAGCAATCTGGCAGTGTCTTGGCTTTCACCATCAATGAGTGATAGCGCATGATTTCAATGGCTTGTGGTAATCCTTGATAGACACCCGCACCATCGTGACGAATCGCTGAGACTTTGCCATGCATCGGTACATTGGCACGTATCACATCACCGCCAAACACATGAGCGATGCCTTGCATGCCTAAGCACACACCTAGTATTGGCGTCGTCTTACCCATGACTTTGATGACCTCAGCACAAATACCGAAGTAGGCAGGATCATCAGGTGCGCCAGGGCCTGGTGATATAATGATACGGTCAAGATTCATCGCTTGCACGTCAGCCAGTGTAATTTCATTGTTGCGTTTAACGATGACGTTTGCTTCTTCATCACCGTCCATGGTTTGTAAAATCTCCCCAATATATTGGTAAAGATTAAAAGTAAACGAGTCGTAGTTATCGATAATTAAAACATTCATGGGTCATAAACTCTTTAATAAAATATGGTCAGTGTGCGAATTACGGCTGGTATGAATTACAGCAGTTGCAAACTACAGCGACATAAAGCTGTCTAATACGACTTTCATCGCTGACAGTTTGCGTTGAATCTCTAAGTATTCATCGGCTGGATTGGAGTCATATACATTGCCGCCACAGGTTTGGGCATAAGCCGATTCACCATTCATAAACAAGCTGCGAATAGGAATGGCAAAGATACAATCGCCATTGAAATTGAATGAACCGAGCGCGCCGCCATAAGCACCGCGACCATCTGGCTCTAACTCATTAATGACTTTAATGGCTTCAACCTTTGGTGCCCCAGACAATGTGCCTGCGGGGAAGTTACTGGCAAGGGCGCTAAACATGTCTTCGTTGGGATGTAAAATTCCGACAATCTCAGACGATATATGCTGCACGTGCGAGAAGCGTTTGATGTCCATTAGGTTACGTACCTTTACTGTGCCAAATCGTGCTACACGACCAATATCATTACGATGCAAGTCGACCAGCATGTTATGTTCGGCAATCTCTTTTTCGTCGTTAAGCAGTGCGCGGGCAAGCTTACGGTCTTCGATCACATCGACGCCGCGCTTGGCAGTGCCGGCAAGCGGGTAGGTTTCCATTTCACCTTGACGCAAGCGAAACAATAATTCGGGTGAAGCGCCGATGATGCACTGCTGGTCAAACTTCATAAAGTACATGTGCGGTGATGGGTTGACGCTACGCAGCTTTTCATAAATGGGCATCTTGTCACCAGCGATACGATATTTAGACTTAAACCCTACCTCGCACTGAAAGATACGTCCGGCAATAATATCTTCTTTGACCTGCATTACCGCTTTCGCATGTTCCTCTTGGCTCATGCCGTCACCTAAAAACTCAACCGTTGGATTTTCACAACTTGGAGTAGGTGTATCAAGTAACGCTTTGATGTGCTCGATACGGTTTTCTTGCTGATCGGTCGGATAATAAAAATAGAAAATTTCGCCCGTCATCTTGTCGAGCGTTAATCCATCTAAATATACGCCAAACTTAAACGGTTCAAAATCGTCGCTAGACTTTGCAGTGAGGCTGGGCTCAAAAAAATTCACACTGTCATAGCCTAGATAGCCGACCAAACCACCGCTCTGGTCACGAGCGATAACGTGTTGCGGGGTAATCTCACGCAATAGTTGATATGGGTTTTCGGTTTGGTAGTGGTTTGTTTCAGCAGTTTTGTTATCGGTGATGGCAAGGGTGTTGCGATCGATGGCAGCGATGGTCATGACTGGATTGAACCCAATGGCATGATGACGTGAGATATGGCTGTCTTCACCTAAAGATTCGAGTAGGTAGCAGGTATCAAAAGTGCTTTCTATACGTTTGAATAACGCAAAAAAGTCAATATCTTGAGTGAGCTTAATACGCTGTGGTTTGCTAGGAATATCAATCGCCGTAGGTTGGCCGTGCAGTAGTGTAGGAAAGGTCATAACAAAGTCCGGAATAGTTCAAATATGTATTAGAGCGTGTCATCAATTAGCACATTAATACATTTAATGGTCTTAAAATGGCTAAATTTTGCTAAACATCGTCAGAAATTTTGTCAATATATTCATATTAACGGCAATTTCTTCCTTGTTTATCTACAATTTTTCTTATTTTAAGCCTGATAATCTAATTGATGAGACGCCCTAGCTAAAAATAAAAAGAATGTTGAGAGTATTGTGTCAGGTATAGTGAATTGACTGTATTAAGTGTCTTGTCTAAGTGTCGCTAGTAGCGCACTGATATCATGACTTTGTATGGCTTTAGCACCGCGAGAGACAGTGGCGATACCGACGCCTAACTGTTCAGAGATTTCACGTTGAGTGATGCCACGATCTAAAGCATCAAAAATACGAATACGGTTGGCAATCTCAAGCTGCTCTTTATCCGTCAGTAGGGCACGGAATAGTTCTGCCATATCATCGCTGTCACTACAATTCGCTAAATGCTTCAGTAAACTTGAATAGGGATCAGTACTCATAGTATTTAATCTTCATAAAAGGGTAGATGGCTGTCTTGCTGATTTTAGCCTTAATCTTGTTTCAGTATTCTAGTATAATAGTACATGAAAAACAAGGCAGCTCATAGAAAGTTTTTTGTTTAGCGATTTTTTGCTTACCGGTAATGCACCCTAATCTGCAACAAATGAAAAAACCAGCTAATGGCTATTAGCTAGTCTTGCTATCACCTATTATTAGGGCATGTCCTCAATTCAATCGATAGTTATCTAAATGGGTTAAAAATGGCTAAATCTTGCCAAACGGCGTCAAATAGCTGACTAATATCTCGATATTATCTGCGCTATTTTCCTTGTTTGACTGCAATTTATCTAATTTTTATCACCATTTTTAAAATGAGGACACACCCTAGTACTGTCTGAAACTATTCCGAAGCCAGATCAACTTGCACTTGCCAATCCTCTATATCGAGCTCATAGCAATTCTGACCTTCACCATTGATACGATCAATGACCAAAAAATCAGAGTCGCGCCCAAGTGCGAGTAGTGGATGATGCCAGACATTGGCATCATACTGTACGCCTTGATGCGATTTGGCATAAAACACCGTCAAATCCTCAGCAGATTTTGGTGGCTCTCCTGCAGGTGCAACGACCACGATATAGTCCTGAGCATTCATCGAAAAAAATGCCTGCGTACCAAATGGATGATATTCCATCACGGATAATACGATAGGGAAATCACGTTTTTTGGCACGGAAGATACTCATGCCCACGTTACCACCATCGAGCTTAGCTTCAGCGATGGCGTGATGACGACACGCATAGCCTTTATTGATATGGTAGCTGTTTTCAGGCGTTTGCTGATCCTTGTCATAGGGTTCGATAACGGTGCCGTAGGGTGCAAAACCAGCTTTGGTTAAAGGTTTTGCAACGATTGTAGTCTTCATAAGAGTACTCATGACTTTGCCTTATAATCTCGTGTATCTCTTTTACTTGGTATTTTTTTACTTAGCATCGACTATATTCTAGACGGCTTATCGTTCTGGGCGAATAAATGGCATATGTCTATTCACGTCTTTATAGAGTAGATATCTAAATGGACCAGGTCCACCAGCGTAACAAGATTGTGGGCAAAATGCGCGTAACCACATAAAATCACCTGCCTCTACTTCGACCCATTCACCGTTTAAGTGATAGACGGCTTTACCTTCTAGTACATACAGACCATGCTCCATCACATGCGTTTCATCAAATGGGATCACGCCACCAGGCTGGAACGTGACGATATTTACATGCATGTCGTGACGCATATCAGATTGCTCGGTAAATCGAGTGGTTGCCCATACGCCACCTGTGTCTGGCATCTCAATAGCATCGACATCGTGATCGCTTGTGACAAAAGGCTCAGGTGCATCAATACCATCTACAAACTGATACGCTTTGCGAATCCAATGAAACTTAACGTGCTTATCGCTATTATTTTTCACCGTCCATTTACATGCTGGCGGTAAGAAGGCATAGCCACCAGCTTCCAGGTGATGCGCTTCGCCTTCAATGGTAATATCCATTTCACCTTCAACGACAAACAATACGGCTTCGGCTTTCATGTCTAGTTCAGGCTTATCAGAGCCGCCATTTGGTGCTACTTCCACGATGTATTGTGAGAAGGTTTCTGAAAAGCCAGATAAAGGACGGGCAATCACCCACATGCGCATACCTTCCCAAAATGGCAGATAGCTAATTACAATGTCGGTTAATACACGTTTGGGAATAATGGCATAAGCTTCGGTAAAGATAGCACGATCGGATAGTAGTTGTGTTTGCGGAGGTAATCCGCCAGTTGGCGCGTAATAAGTACTTTTTGTTGACATTTTTTCATGTTCCTTGGTGACTTTGTGCGACGATAATGATTGTGTGTCGCGATAATAATGGTGTGCTGCGATAAATGGTTGTCTGAGCGTATGGTTACAGCCAGTTTTCGGTGTTGTCGGCAGTGGCTGGATGGTTTTTATACCAGTGTTTGGCAATCTCGTCACGGCGGCATATCCACACATCAGGCTTGCTAGTGATGTATTGCAAAAACTTTTTGAGAGCAGTAATACGACCAGCACGACCAATGATACGACAATGCAAACCGATCGTTAGCATTTTGGGCGTATGTTCGCCTTCTTTATATAGCGTGTCAAAGCTGTCTTTTAAGTACTGATAAAAAGGCTCAGCGTTGGTAAATCCTGGACTAGAAGCAAAACGCATGTCATTGGTTTCTAGCGTATAAGGAATAACTAAATGCGGCTTACGTGCGATTTTGTTACCGTCTTCTACCTTGACATTGAGCCAGTAGGGTAGCTCATCAGCATAAGAGTCGGAATCATAAATATAGCCACCTTGTTCTGCAACTAACTCACGAGTATTGGGGCTATCACGACCAGTATACCAACCGAGTGGCTGGCCACCAGTCATGCTTTTGAATATCTCAGTTGCACGGCGTACATGCTCGCGCTCAGTTTCGCGATACATATATTGATAGGTGATCCAGCGCAGACCATGACTGGCGATTTCATGCCCGTCTTCTAATACGCGCTCGATAATATGCGGAGTTTTCTCAGCCGCCGCTGCACAAGTAAAGGTAGTAATGGGTAAACCGTATTCTTTAAAGGTATCCAATACTCGCCAAACGCCGACACGGCTACCGTATTCAAATGCTGACTCGATCGACTGATGGCGATTGTTAAATTCTGGCGTACCCAATACATCAGATAAAAAGCGCTCAGATTGACCATCACCATGAATGACACTGTTCTCTGCACCTTCTTCGATATTTAGGACGAATTGCACAGCGATTTTGGCGCCGCCTGGCCAGTTGGCTTTTGGCGGGTTTCCACCATAGCCTTTTAAGTCACGAGGGTAAGCATCTTGATCAAAGTTACTGGTGATTTTCTGAGTCATGTTTGATATTCCTTTGTTTCAATTGAGATGTTTTTTTACCTAAAGTCTGATGCTTGATTAGGTTTTATGGCGTCGGATTGCATCAGCAGCCAATAAGCGATACCGCCCAATATGGCACCTAGTAAGAAACCATAACCCTCAAGCTTTGTTAATGCAGGCACTAATACGGTAGCGATAGAAAAGATAGCACCAACCGCAAAAGCAATTAAGCCACGAATATTCCAACCTTTATAGTAGTAATAAGCCCCATCTGGTTGATCGGAAAATAGATCATTGATATTAATATGTTGACGTTTGATTAAGTAGTAATCGACAACTAATATACCAAAAAAGGGTGCAATGACTGCGCCAACAACATTTACAAAGCCAACGATGCCGATTTTACTGATAAATGATAACCATAGTGCGCCAACGAAAAAGGCAATCACTGCGGTAATTAAGCCACCTTTACGAAAGCTAATATGTTTGGGGAATAAGTTCGCCAAATCATAAGCGGGTGGTATAAAGTTTGCGACCATATTGATCCCCACAGTCGCTGCAAAGAAGGTCAAGGCTGCAACAATCGTTAGTGGGAGTGCGTCAACTCGTTCTACAATCTCTGCAGGGTTGGTCAATGCTTCGCCAAATAAGACCAAAGTACCTGCGGTAATGACTAGGGCAATGAATGAGAAAAACATCATATTAATAGGTAGACCAACTAAGTTACCTAAGCGCATTTCTTTTTCACTGCGTAAAAATCGTGAGAAGTCGCCGAAGTTAATCACAACGGCTGCAAAATAAGCCACCATGGTGCCCACAATCGCGGTAAATGCCTGAAAGGAGGTACCCGTATAGTCGCTGCCACTAGCAAAAATGGAGTTAATAGCTGGTAATAACTCTGAGCCTGACTGATACCAGACAACACCCATCAAGATAACCATCACCACATAAACGAGCGGACCTGCCCAGTTTAAAAAGTGTTTTATAGGCTCAACACCTGCCCAAAAAAGCATGATTTGAAACACCCAAACGATGACAAAGGCGATCCACGCTGTACTATTGAGGCCTAAAAAAGTTGCATCTGAACTACCCATCATAATAGTCAATAAGATAGCAACCGCAGTGGAGGCAAAATAGGTCTGAACCCCGTACCAAAAAATACCGATAATGGCTCGTAATATCGCCGGAAGATTCGCTCCATTGATACCCATGCTAGCACGTATGAGCACTGGAAAAGGAATGCCATATTTGACGCTGGGTTTGCCTGTCAAATTGACCATCAGCATGACGATGAATCCTGAGCAGATAATCGCCGCCATGACCCACCAACCATTCAAACCATAGCTTAAGAATAGTGATGCAGCAAGCGTATAGCCAAAAAGACTTTGAATATCATTTGACCAGACGTTAAATATCGAAAACCATCCCCAACTACGCTGTTCAGGCTGTAGTGGGGCAAGATCGTCATTGTATAATCTTGAGTTTTTGCGTTCTGGATTGAATGTGGTGCAATCATAGAGCGCGCTGTTGGATTGATTGTGGAGCTGACTTTCTTGCTTATTTGCAGTGGACATCCTTTTCTCCTTTCAGATTGGAATCAATCGAAACCAATATTGTTAACACTTAACAATCTTTATTGTTAACACTTTAAGGATGTCTAGTTCATTGGTCAAGGTAATTGTTTACTTATCTGAGTGAAAGTGCTCATTTATAACCCCGAGGTATAAGCTACAAGCTGCTGGCGCTCTTCATCAGTCAACTGAGTGAGATTGCCCAATGGCATATAGCCAGTTTGTACTGCGGTGATGATTTTTGCTTTGTGAATCTTCATGTCTGTAGGCGTTTGCAAGATAATACCCGCTGGTGGTGCGGCAAATCCTTGTTGGGTTGGTTGTGCAGCATGGCAAGTGCTACAGCGCGTATGTACGACATTCATCATGGCATCGTCAGCTGAGGCTGTCACTGGTACCGCTGCAGCCGTAGTAGTAGTAGCTGTATCATCGGTGATAGCTGTAGAACTTGTATTTGTGGCTACATCGCTTGCTATGTCACTGTCAGTTGCTGGAGGCTCCGTATCGGGCGTTACAGGTACGGCAGCGACTGAGGCCGTGACTGAGGCATTGGCAGCAGGTAGCGGCTCAATCGGTTCAGGACGCATCCAAATGATGAGCAATATGGTTAATACTGCAGGAATGACCAAATAGCGTGGCTTATGGTTGTCCAAATGTTTTTGGTTAAAATAATGACGTACAATCGCAGTGATAATACTGACATAGACCAACACCAACCAACCGTGAGCATGGGAGTACATCATTGGGTAGTGGTTGCTAATCATAATAAAGATAAGCGGTAACGTAAAATAGTTGTTCATCAATGAGCGGTTTTTTGCTTGTAGCGCCAAGGCCGCCACTTCTTTACCGGGTTTTTCACCACGCCTCACGCAATCGACTAGCGCTCGTTGAGCTGGCATGATGCCAAAGAAGACATTCCCTGCCATGACCGTACCTAAAATGGCACCGATATGGATAAACGAGGCACGGTCACTGAATAACTGATAAGAACCCCAGCAAGCGATGATTAGTAGGATAAAAATAATGCTGCTAAAAATGAGTGAGTTTTTGCCCAAATGACTGCGGACAATCACTTCATAGATAAAGTAGCTGCCGAATAAAAACAATAAGCTGGTCGATATAGCACCTACGCTGCTGCCAAAAGCTACCTTGCTTGGATCAATCAGATAAGCGGTTGCATTGGCATAGTAGACGATAGATAACATCGCCATACCAGTCAACCAAGTGGTATAGGCTTCCCATTTAAACCAATGCAGCGTTTTGGGCATCTGTTCAGGTTCAAGTTTGTATTTGGCAATTTCATAAAAACCGCCACCATGTACCGCCCATAGGTCACCAGAAATGCCTTTATCCTTTTTCCACTGTGGTGGTTTACGTAGGCTGAGGTCTAACCAAACAAAATAAAACGAAGCCCCAATCCATGCTACGCCAGCGATGACGTGGAACCAGCGGAAAAATAAATTTAACCAATCAAGATAATAAGCGCCCATGCGGCAGGTGTCCTTTTTTACAAATTTTTGTCGTCAGCTTTTTTTCAATGTGCTTTCGTTTCGTGTACTATTTGCTTTCATTATGAACTTGTATAATGATGTGCCTGAATGAGATAGCAGGTAACTATGAGTCACAAAAGCTATGAGTCACGAAAGCTATGAATCACGAAAGCTATGAGCCGCGATAGGTGCTATAACCGTGTGCGCTAAGCAATAACGGAATATGATAGTGATTGTCATCGCGTACCATAAAATCGATAATGACTTGCGGATAAAATGCGGTGAGCTGCTGCGCATCAAAGTAAGACTGGGTATCAAAAGTCAGCGTATAGCGACCATGACTCAAATCAGATGCGTTATTCTCAAGTGTTGAGTCAAACTGCCAGCTGTCAGTAGCTACGCGACCATCGGCATTGGTAATAGCGCTTGCCAATAGGGTGGCGTCACCGCTATCGTTAATACGGTGCAGGGTTACGGCGACATCGGCAGCAGGCTTGCCCAGATGGGTATCTAAAATATGTGATGATAGAGTGGCTGACATAATAACTCCATTTATATATGTGTGGCAGGTGAGGTTTACGCGTCGCTCAGCAGTTTCTGTAAACGTAAACGCGTGATTTTATTTTGTTCGGTAGCGGCATTGACCAGTTCAGTTTCGCGATTGTTTGGTAGCCTTGCTAACAGTAAGTCCAGCATTTGCTGTGCACTTTTACCTGTGGCAAACACAATAAAGATAAAGCCAAATTTATTGAGATAGTCTTGATTTCCTTGTGCTAAGGCTGCAATTACACTATCTTCAGCGTCATTGGCACCTGATTGCTCATGTGCGGCACTGTCTTGCGTGTTACGATATTTCTCTTTTAACGAATCGACATTGCCAATTTGTGGGTGGCCATCAAATGCTTGCAGTAGATTAGTTTCATCGGTTTGAGCTTGTAGCCAAGCTTCATCGCTTTGAGTCAGTAGTGTTTGTATATCACCGAAAGGACGTTTATTTACTAAACTCTGAGCCCACTGAGTACTGGTGCAGCAAGTCAATAAATATGACGTGGCTTCAGCTGGCGAGAGTTTATTAAATTGCTGTAAAGACAGTTTCACAGTCATCTCCTATTCATGTAAAAGCAACGGACTAAAAGGTGGGCGGCAGGGATGGATAATGTTAAGCTCAGATTACGATATACAAAAATATATAATAAAGTAATGTTATATAAAATAATAAGTGGGTTAATATAAGCTATTTTGCTTAAACCTGACTATTTGGTCAACTACTTTATAAAGAAATTTTATTTAGGTGGCTCATATTTCATAAAGATTCGTATTTGAATCTGGTTGTTTATTGGCATATAGCCAACCGTTATAACAACAATAGGTATTACCAACATGGATCAAGAAACTGATATCAATACACAAGAAGCGTCTGACGCGAAAACACAGAAAAATCAGCAGGGCATTCGTGCGCAAAACCAAGCGGTTATCTTGGCAGCAGCAGAAGAAGAGTTTGTCTTAAAGGGTTTTGGTGGTGCTACGATGCAAAGTATCGCTGATAGGGCTGGCCTACCAAAAGCTAATATCCATTACTACTTTAAGAATAAAAAAAACCTGTATCAAATTGTGCTGCACGCTATTATTCAAGAGTGGAACGATGGCTTGGTTACCATGACGATCGATAGTGACCCTAAGGTCGTTATCGAAAAATTCGTACGCACCAAATTACGTCAAGCGTTTGCGCATCCAAATCGCCACAAACTGTTTGCTCTAGAAGTTATCGTGGGTGCACCACATTTGCATAGCTTTATGTCGACGACAATGAAAGAATGGGCACTTGATAAAGCAAAAGTCATGAAAGTCTGGCATGAGCAAGGCAAGATTGGTATCACTGATCCGCTACAGTTATTGATTTTGATTTGGGCAACGACGCAACGATATGCTGAATTTGAAACAGAAATCGTTGGTCTGATGGACAAAAATGATTATGACCAGCAGGATGAAGCGCGTGCTGCTGAGTTTTTGGTGCCGTTTATCTTGCGTGGCTGTGGTCTTGAGTAGATGTGTGCAGTCATAAGTGAGCTATTCTCCGCTGTCATCTCATATCAATAAGAGTGTATATTAACCAGAATAAAAAATGGCTTTAACGCTAGTGCTTGATAAATGCGCTAGCGTTCGTTAAACCTATTAATCAAGCTTTGCAGTAGTGCTATTCAAACGCTCCTAAATGATTTAAGAGACTTTTTGTCTAAGTGGCTTTAGACCATCATCCAGATGTTGCTCTGCCGTATCAAACTCAACACCATAGTTTTTGGGTAAAATAATATCAAGAGCAATAGCGACGATACCAGATACGGTCACTGCTGAACCAAAGATATTACGGAAAAACTGCGGCGCTTGAGCAAATACATCAGGTACAAAAGCCACACCCATAGAGAGACCTAACGAGGTCGCAATGATCAATATATTGCGATGGGTAAAGTTGACGGTTGATAAAATACGTATACCTGCTGTTGCTACAGTAGCGAACATCAATAGGGTAACACCGCCAACGACTGGCTTTGGTAGTTGGGTGAAGACAGCACCAAGGACAGGGAATAACCCCATAAAGAATAAGATACCACCTACATAGAACCCTATATAGCGACTAGCAATCCCTGTCATCTGGATGACACCATTATTTTGACTAAACGTCGTGACAGGGAACGTATTAAAAGTCGCCGCAATCAACGAGTTGACACCATCACCTAATACACCACCTTTGATACGCTTTTCGTATATAGGGCCTTTGATTGGTTCGCCTGAAATCATAGATGTGGCTGTCAAATCACCTGATGTTTCGATACTGGTAATGATATACATAAAGGCAATAGGGATAAATGCTTGCCAATCAAAACCAAAACCGAATTTGAAAGGTATCGGCGCAGTAAAGAGAGGGGCTTCTGCGACCAAAGAAAAATCAATGCGACCCATAAAGGTGGCGGCTAGCAAGCCAAGCATTAAACCGATAAAAATAGCACTTGAGCGAATTACTTTATTATTGACGATACTAATCAACACCACACTAACCAGTACACCACCGCCCAGTAATAAGTTTGGCATACTACCAAAATCCTCAGCACCAACCCCGCCTGCTAAATCTGTTAAACCGACTTTGGTTAAGGACAGACCGATAGTCACGATCACACAACCTGTCACGATTGGACTCATTAAAGATTTGAGTTTGGTAATGAATTGACTTAAGAAAATTTCGACGAAAGCACCAAGAAATGAAATGCCAAAGATGACAGAGAGAATCTCCTCTGGACTACCACCACGGTTTTTTACCACAAACCCTGCTGCTAATACTGCGGCTAAGAAGCCAAAACTGGTGCCTTGTAATGCCATCAAACCTGAACCGATTGGCCCAACTTTGCGTGTCTGAATAAAAGTAGCGACCCCTGATACCATCAATGACATGCTAATCAGGTAGGGAATGTGCTCTCCCAAACCTAAGACGCCGCCAATGATTAGTGATGGGGTAATGATACCGACAAACGCGGCCAGTACGTGTTGTATGGCACCCAAAATGCTTTCCCAGGCGCAGGACGGTCATGTAGTCCATACAGTAAGTCTGGGTTTCCTTGAGTGTGCTCACTCATCTTGGCTTCCTCCTAAAGTGACTTTCAGTCCAAACTCTACGGAGATTATTAAGCAAGGTTATCAATACATAGAATAGAGATGAATGTTGGCACACCTTTAAAACTTCGTATCGCTTATCTATCTCACAAAAAGTCGCACCGATCCTTGTGTGAATACATAAAAGTAGGTAGCTATCTGGTATTTATGAATCTTATAATTAAGTCAAAGTTACAAACCTGACTAATTGGTCAACTATCTTAGGGTATAGTGAAAGAGTTGTTTATTGCAATGTTTTTTTTAGATTGGCATGTTTATTATTTAAATAATGAATATTTAACAAAAGAATAGTGTGTGGGTGATGATACTTGGAAGTCCTTGATAATAAGGGTTTTGAAGGATGTAAGTGAAAAGAAATAAAGATAAATTAAGCGCAAGAATCGTTTTCTAATATAAATTATTTAATGATAATTATTGCTAAATTGTTCGTATTTAGTTAGGATACCTGTCAATAATTAAATGCTAACAATTATCATTAACATTTCTATTTATATATCAAGTTTGGCATCATCAAGCCTTCCTTATTATTTAACACAAACGTAATTATTTAATACAAACGTAGTGATAAAAAATAGTTATGAAAACCGATTATCAACTAGGGCGTGTTGAACATTGGCGACAAATTGATGGCAAAAAAAATAGCGAACGGTTAATCTTTAAGTTCTCACACAAAAAAGATATCGTTCGCTATGCCTCGCACA
>NZ_JBQSVP010000022.1:0-37759 GCF_052376345.1 Psychrobacter sp. AOP5-GZ1-6
CAGGTACCCTTTTTTAAAATGTTATTCATACTATGTGCATATAATTAGATTATCCAAGTATTTGGATATAAGCATCAGCACGTAATTCTTGTAACCAGTCTTCTTGGGCTTGTGGCGCTAAGCGTTGGTAAAGAGCTTGGCGTGCCATATTGCGACGATACTGCTCACTGACATCTTGCTGACGTTTTTCATCTATTTCTAAGATGTGCCAGCCAAACTGGGTCTTAAAAGGAGCAGAGTAGTCACCAACTGCTGTGTTCTTCATGACAGCTTCAAATGGCGCAACCATGTCTTTCTCACTGACCCAATCAAGATCACCACCACGACCAGCTGAGCCTGGATCGTCTGAGTAAGTCGATGCTAAAGAAGCAAAGTCAGCACCATTGCGTAATTGTTCGTATAAATCATTAATTTTTTGTTCAGCAAGTGCATCAGTTTGGAGTTCGTCAACTTTAACCAAGATGTGACGAGTCTTCCACTGAGGAATTAGCATGGTATCACTGACTTTTTTGTCAGCCAGCTTAATAATGTCGATACCTTCAGGAGTGACTAGCGGCTCACTGACATCGCCAATATCTAGTTGAGTGATTTGACTAGATAGCTCTGTGGGTAGTGATGCCGCTTTGTGAAAGCCCATATCGCCACCTTGTAAAGGAATGGGATAGCTTCCTTGGCTAGCGGCAACGGCTTCGGTAACATTGACATTCGGTGTGAGTAGACGAGCGCGTAATGTTTCTGCCACTTTTAACGCTTCTGCGCGCTGTGCTTCTGATAGACGGCTATAGTCGTCCATATAAGGAACCCGTACATGAATGGTTTGATATTCACTTTGGTTCAAGCGCTTGGCTTCCGGTGAAGCTAAAAACGCATCAATATCCTGTTCGCTAATGCGTACACGTTCACTGATTTGGCGTTGTTGTAAAGCTTGAATGGCGGCATCTTCTATTAGTTGAGCACGCAGAGCAGCATAGCTACCAGGTCTCGCTGCATCTAAGCGTTGTTGTAATTCCGAGATGCTATTGAGCCCTTCTGACTGTGCGATTTGGCTAAGGCGCTGATTGATAGTTGTTTCGTCAGGATTTAGACCGACGCGCTTGACCATAGATAGCTGTAACTCGCGCAAAATGAGCGCATTCAATACGTCAGACTGTAGCTTCGCTGAGTTGGTGATTGGCTCGCCAGCAGCTGTAGCACGTGATTGAGCTTGTGTAATAGCGGCAATCAAATCACTTTTTAAAATGGCACTTTCATTGACTAATGCAATGATACCGTCTGTGCTATTGGCTGGTGTCAAACGATCTACGGCGCTTTGTTCCGCAGTAGCTGTGGTATTAGCTGTTTCAGGCTCTACTGTTGCAGCTTGGGTGTTAAGACTAAGCAGAAGACCTACGCTCGTACCCATAGAAAACAATACAGCACGGCTGGTTTGACGTACAGAAAAAAATCTCATGATGCTCCTCATCAATGTCATCGCATCGGATGGTAGTTGGTCAACCATATTCAGCTTATGTTAATAAGCATATACTGAATAATCTTGTCCAAAATAATATCACGTAACTATGTTGTTGTTACGTGAACAATGGGTTAGGCCGACTTTGTTTGGTCACTTATTTTTAATTTTTTTGGCTAAAGCACTAAGGTGTGTCGTTAATTAGCACATTTATAATGTTAATGTTTGCGGCGAGTCATTGCTTGTTTGGCTGCAATTTTCTTTATTGCAAGCCTTGCAATCTAAATGACGACACGCGCTAGTTTTTCCATGCAGATTGAACAGTATCAAAACCAAGTATTTTCTCAGAAAGCAAGCTGGTTAAACTGCTATTACCACTGCCAAGACCACTAAGTCTGATCTCTGCCATAACTGCTTGTGTAGGCTCGTCGGTAACATCTAAGTCATTATAGTAACGACGACCATAAACAGCAAAGCCAAAACAGCAATCTTCATAATCAATACCAACAAGGGTATCAAGCATTCTGCTATTACGGTAATCATATTGACCTTGTGTCAATACGCGCCATTTATTATTGATAGGAAATATGGCAGATGCAGTAACGGCTGATAATGGCTGCTGATTGGTATTGCCATCACGTTGGCGTTTTACGAAGCCGGCACTAAATAGGCTGTTTTCAGTTGGCTGATAGCGTAGCTCGGTTGTGATAAAGTTTAAATCATAACTGTTAGTTAATGCACCATTTACATCGACCCAAACATTATTGTAGGGCTGAACACTAGCATCCCAAACCATGCCTGATGATGATGTCGTAAAAATAGGCTCGTCGTCGACCAGTGTGACACGACCATCGTCGATGTAAAACTGCTCTGCAATACTACCATCAAAACGTGTCACACCCGTTGCATCGATGTAACGATAGTTAACACCAGGCGTCACTGCATGCAAATCTTGCAAGCGATCATGCCCTAAAAACCAACTGTCTGAAAATAACTGCTGATAACTGATTGAAGCAATACTGGTATTAAAGTTGGGAATGTCGTTTTGGTCTTCGTATGGTGCATAGGTGTATTTCAATCGTGGGCTGAGAAGCTGATAGCCACCCATCGTATCGTCAAACGCTCCAAATGGTGAGCCAGCTTGGTAAAAAGTTAATCCTGCATCAATACTGGCTTGTGGCACAAATACCGATTGACTGCCATCCTCTGCACTTAAAGAGTTGTCTTCTAGGCTGTCTTCATCGTATGCAGTGTACAGATGTTGTAGGCTAAGCTCAGGCTTAATATAGCCCCAAGAAGATTCAATCGGATACGTGGCGCTAATTTTATTATAAAGTCGTGTACCGCTTTTTTCGGTCTCAGAACCGTCACTGATAGATTTTTTAAAGTAAGCAGAGTCACTAACGCCGGTAATTTCAAAGTTATTATTGGTCGGTAGACGGTAATTTAGTGTCAGTTGTGGTAGGCGAGAGTACGGTCTGTCTTTGTCTTCTAATTCATCACCATCACTGTCGAAAGCATCAAGTGTTTGAAAGGTTTCAGCTTTTAGCTCACCAGTGACATAATCATTATAATAATTGAGCCGTGCACGTCTTGGAAGGTTGACTGTGCTATCGGACAAACCAAGTGTATCAAAATCATCTAAATAATCAGAATCTGATACGTAGTTATACGTCAGGTCACCGCTCAGACGCGGAATACTCTTAGATTCCCACAGATGCTCATAAACCACGCTGCTGCGGTCTTCATCGTTATATTCATTATCGTTAGGCAGGTATGCTGCATTTATAGTACCTCCGCCATAATTTTCGGTCAAATAGCGAAACTCACCTGATACCATTGGATTTCGATCAGTATAAATATGAGTATTGAGCGTAGCATCATAATTGGGTGCTAAGTTCAAATAATAAGGGACTTCAACTTCAAGACCACTATCACTGTCAAAGCTAGCACTTGGTACCAAAAAGCCACTGCTGCGACGGCTGTCTATGGGAAAGTTAAAATAAGGCAGATAAAAGACTGGTACGTCAGCGACACGGAAGGTTGTATCATAGGCTTTGCCGCGACCTGTTTCGGTATCTAAATCAATGCTTTTGGCATCAAACTGCCATTTGCGATTCATAGGTGGGCAGGTGCTGAACATAACCTCGTCTAATTCGTATTGACTGTCATTGGGTCTGTTTAAACGTTTTGCATAGCCGTGTGCTTGCATATCAACACTAGCAAAAGCAACGTTGTCAGCGGTTGATTGGCCCGTTTCGGTGTTGTAATTTAAACTGTCTGCGACACCAATAATGCCACCTTGTGATACTTTTTCACCGAAATTGGCTTGAGTATTATTCAAGGGGTTGTTTGATGCAGTATTGGCTACTCTCCTTTGTCCAGTCGCTTGGTCAGTAAACATAACATTACCTTGCGCTGCCGCCACACTATTCTTTAAATCTAGCGATATTTTTTCGGCTTCTATTTGTTGGGTGCCTTGATTGATAATAACATTGCCTGAGAGTTCGGCATAATCAGCATTGTCATAATAACCATAGTCAGACTCAGTAAACAGCGGAGCTTGATTGTTTGTGAGACCGTTAGCGGCACCAGATTTTCTTACGGCACGCTGATAGTTAGGGTTGTTTTTTGGGTAAACCCACTGGCCTTCACAGCGTTGCGCGCTATCAACCGTGTGGGGTAGTAGCTGTAAGTTTTGACCTACTTTTGGAATCGTTCTTGGCGTCGGTGTCAGTATGAGTTGAGGGTCATCTGTTTCGACGTTTTTCGTATCATCAGTATCGCTAGATATTGGTACTTCAGTATCAGGTGTCAGCTCATAAAACTCCGCCAAGCGCATTAGGCTATCTTGAATACTCTCATCACTCATATCAATCGTATTAGTCTCAGATGCGCTTGTTTCATTGACCGGTGTAGCAGGAGTATTTTGGTTGCTATCCAAGGGATCTTGATTCAAAGAGCTACTTTCTACAGCATCACTATTATCAACAGGGTTAGCTAAAGTGGTGTGCTCGCTAGCAGGTGGAGTGGTAGTACTTGCTTGTTGATACTCATTGCTTTGAGAGGCGGTTTCTTGATTATCATTTTTATAACGAATGTCATTATAATCAGGATTTTGGTTGATACTGCTGTTGGCGTTAGGCGCTGCTTTAGTGATATAACGTGTACTACTATCAATGAGGGTTGGTGCAGTAGTTTGTGTGTCAGCATCACTAAGTGCAGCATTAACGGCTAGGCTAGATAAGCCTAACGCACCAAATAATATCACACGAATGCTTTGGTAAAGCGGAGAATATAACAAGGGCACACCTATGATTGCAGAGCCTATTGGATTGCGATACTGATTTTAGCAGCCGCATTATTGAATGATATATCGTCGTTAATAACCGACCAAAAAATGATTCATGGATAATGTAATCTCAAAACATTGGATGTTTTACATATTATGACGACTAATCATAGTCAAAAAAAACCAAATCAGCTACACTATTTACCAAAATTCATCATATAGCCTAGCTGTTTTTTAAATAATAGCCATTATCATGGCTCAAGATTTCACTATTTTAACAAGGTTTTGCCTGACTTATCACTACTTTAATTGTTTACGATTTATATTCAACCTGCGATGTCCATTATGACTGATAAAATTATTTTAGAGCCGAATCTGACTGAAGCCAATACCAATAGTCGCCTACAGCAATTAACGAGATGGCTACAGCAGGTGTTTGTAGGTCAAGCGTTTAACTTAGAAAGCCTACCTGGCGATGCCAGTGCGCGTCAATATCACCGTATTCAATTACTAAAAGACAATGACAAGGAAGTATCGCGTTATATTGTCATGGATTCTGCTGATGAACAAGATGCCATGCGTCAGTTTATTAACGTGACTAAGTTGATGACGCCAGCTATTAATGTGCCAGAGATTATCGCACAAGATGTGACAAAAGGCTTTTTAGTGTTACAAGATTTTGGTGCGGTGGAGTTTGCGCATTTACTTACTGAGGCGACTCCTACACAAGTTGATGAGTATTATCAATTGGCAATGCAGACATTGGTCGCACTACAAACGATATCTATTGAGACGGCCAAATCTCAGCACCAGCTGCCGGATTATGATACGGTGTTATTAGATCGTGAAATGAATCTATTTAGCGAATGGTTCGTACCTTACATTGGGGTAGAGCTGAGTCAGACATTATGGAATGATGTAAAATCAGCATTGATAAAAGAGATTTTGCAGCAGCCACAAGTCATCGTTCATCGTGATTATCACAGCCGTAATCTCATGCAAGATCAAGCCGATGATGCACGTTTGGGTGTGATTGATTTTCAAGATTCGGTCATTGGCTCTTATACTTATGACTTGGTGTCGTTGGTACGCGATGCCTATGTCGACTGGCCAGAGAGTCAGATATCTGGCTGGATTGGTGACTTTTGGCAGTTGCAACAACAAGCAGGGTTAGCAACGGCCCCTAGCGCACAACAGTTTGAAAATGATGTCAATGTGATGGGCGTACAGCGTCATCTAAAAGTATTAGGGATTTTTATCCGCTTGTCTGAACGTGACGGTAAAGACCGTTATTTAGCAGATATTCCTAAAGTTATGCGCGATTTGATGTTCGAGCTAGAGTGGCTGAGTAAGCATGGCAGTGAGGATTTGCAACAGGCACTTGTGCCATTTAATAACTGGTTGATAGAGGCTGTGCTGCCAGCATATCAGCAAAAATTTGCACAGCAGTATATTTAACAATATTTATCCTATTTGCATTTCAAGAGCTTTAAACTCAAAAATTACAAGGAAGGCGCATGTCGACGTCTAGAATTACACAAGCAATGATTTTGGCCGCTGGTAAGGGTGCGCGTTTGCGCCCGTTAACGCTTGAGACGCCCAAGCCATTAGTGGAAGTCGCGGGCCAGCCACTGATTGTTTGGCATATCAAAGCATTACAAGCGGCAGGTATTACTGACATTACTATCAATGCTTCATGGCTAGCTGATAAGCTAATGTCGACATTGGGCGATGGTGCGCAGTATGGTGTCAAGCTGCATTGGTCAGTTGAAGATGATGAACCTCTCGAGACAGCTGGTGGTATTTTTCAGGCGTTGCAAACAGCAAAACTACGAGATGAGCCGTTTATTTTAGTCAATTCTGATGTTTGGACGACGTATGATTTTACTCAGTTGCAAGACTATACACTAGGCGCGGATCAATGTGCACACTTACTACTGATTGACAATCCAGCACATAACAGCGGCGGAGATTTTGCTATTAATAACGGACTTGCCAGTGAACAGGCAGTGGGCGATGCAGGTAAATATACTTTTGCAGGTATCAGTGTGATGTCACCCAGATTAGTGGATGGATTGGTATCAGGTCAGCCTGCGGCGTTAGCACCACTACTTAAGCAAGCAATGCTCAAGTTTCAAATTACTGCTGACGTCATCGCCGATAAATGGGTGGATGTCGGTACACCAGAGCGCTTGACGCAGGTCAATGAGTTTATTGAAAGTCATGGTGCTACTGGTCATTTAGGTGCATAAACTAAGGGGGATCATCACCTTTGAGATGAGGGTAAACCTAAACAGTTTTCTATAGAGATAAAAAAAAGAGAGACACAAAAAAGCAGCGTCGATAATCAACGCTGCTTTTTTGTGTCATATTGCAAGGTTTATTAGACACCCATTGCGAGTTTGATTAATTGTGCAATGGTAAATACAACCAAAAATCCAGCTATATATAAACCAATAAACCATGCCCATTGTGATTTTTTCTTACTGAGATTTTTCATGTTCATCTCCTTCTTACCTGTTAATACGCTTTTGAAAAGCAGTATAGCTACCACTTATAACGGCAGTAGCTAGTGACCGTTTTATCAATTTACATATTCACTAGTACATATGCTCATGATCTGTTTTGCCCTTAAAAGTATAGTAGGCAAAAGCGGTATAACTCAAAATAATTGGCAGCATGATAGTTGCACCAACTAACATAAACGAGAGAGAAGTATCCGCTGCGGCCGCCTCATAAATCGTCATTTGATAAGGTACAATATAAGGGAATATCGCAGAACACACGCCGATATAACCCATCAAGAATAATGCAACCGTTAATAAGAACGGACGATATTCACGCTCTGTATTTAAGTCTTTACGCATGACAAAGAATAGCAGCACGACTATAATAGGCATAGGAATCAAGGACAGCAGTCCTGGGAGGTGGAACCATCCGTCGAGTGCATCGATATCTGAAAAATACATAAAAGTGGTAACGACAATCATCGCGATAATCAACGCAGTCAACATCCAGCCAGAAACTTTACGTGCCCAAGTCTGTAGCGAGTGTTCCGTTTTAATGATGAGCCATGTAGAGCCTAACAAAGTATAGCCTATGATCATCGCAAAACCGCAGACAATAGAGAAAGGTGTCAACCAATCAAAAGGTCCTCCAGAGTACAGACGATTATCTGCCTGCAATCCCTGAACCAGTGCGCCAAGCATAATTCCCTGAGAGAAGCTGGCGATAACTGACCCTATAAAAAAAGAGTTGTCCCAAACATGACGACGCGCCGAAGACTTGAAACGAAATTCAAATGCTATACCGCGAAGAATAAGACCAAATAACATCGCCGTTACAGGTAAATAGAGGCCCGTCATAATGATGCCATAAGCGACTGGGAAAGCAGCGAATAAGCCACCACCACCCAATACCAACCATGTCTCATTACCATCCCAAAATGGCGCGATAGAGTTCATAATGCGGCTTCGGTTTTTATCGGAACCTGCGAAAGGGAATAAAATACCACAACCTAAGTCGAAACCGTCTAATAAGACATAGATAAAGACAGCAAGCGCGATGAGTCCGCCCCAAATCAAAGGTAAGTCTAATACATCACCGTAGTTAAACATTAGCGTAACCCTCCTTCATCGATGTCATCTGCTGGTTTATCCAAATCCTCTACAACCTTTTCACTAGCATGCGTGTCGCCGGTCAACGTACGGCCTTGACCTTCTGTGATAGTGTGCTGATAAAAGTTGTCTTCAGCAGGATCTTCATAAGGTTTCGGTCCTTGAGCAATCAGGCGTAAGATATAGAAACTACCTGCACCAAAGACTAAGGTATATAAGACGATAAAGCCAATCAAAGTTGTAGCGACTTGCTGTGCAGCAAGAGGTGACATACTTTCGGCGGTGCGAATCACACCATATACCGTCCATGGCTGACGACCAGTTTCTGTGACAAACCAACCAGCCAGCAAGGCAACAAAACCAAGTGGGGTCATCATCATCCACGCCCTGTGGAACCAGACGCTGTCAGAGTCGTACTGTTGTTTTTTGAAGTACTTGTATAGGCTGAATAAGCCGACAAGTACCATTAACATACCAATAGCTACCATGACACGGAATGCCCAAAACACGATAATAACTGGCGGTTGATCTTCAGGTTCCCAGTTTTTGAGACCTTTAACTTCACCATCTAACGAATGGGTGAGAATTAGACCAGAAACATAAGGAATTTTGACTTCATATTTATTGGTTTGGTTCTCTTGGTCTGGTATCGCAAATAGACGTAGAGCGGCACCGCGTTCATCTTCCCAGATACCTTCCATCGCAGCAACTTTGGCTGGTTGATGCTCTAAAGTATTTAGACCATGTTCATCACCAATCAATACCTGTGCTGGCGCGACAAAGATAGCCATAATCATTGCCATACCTAGCATGACACGACCATGTTTACGATGTTCGGTATGTTTTTTGGATTGCAGATAATAAGCACCAATACCACCAACAACAAATGCAGTCGTTAAGAAGGCGGCCGTTACCATATGTGCAAGACGATACGGGAATGAAGGATTGAAAATAATTTCAAGCCAGTTGGTTGGGTATAGCAAACCATCTGCCCCCATCATAAAACCTTGTGGCGTTTGCATAAAACTGTTGGCCGACAAGATCCAAGTGGCTGATATTAATGTGCCAACGGCGACAATTGCAGTGGCAGCAAAGTGCATGCGTTTACTGACACGTCCCCAACCGAACAGCATAATCCCTAAGAAAGAAGCTTCTAAGAAAAATGCAGTCAACACTTCATAGGCGAGTAATGGCCCTAAGACGTTACCAGCTCTATCAGCAAATACAGCCCAGTTAGTACCGAATTGATAAGACATTACTACGCCTGATACAACACCCAAACCGAATACAACAGCAAATATTTTAACCCAGTGCTTATAAGTTTCGGCAAATACCGGATTGCCAGTTTTCAACCAACGAAATTCAAGCACCGTCAAAAAGCTGGCAAGTCCAATTGAAAATGCAGGAAATACAATATGAAATGAAACAACAAAAGCGAATTGGATACGCGCAAGTAACAGCGCGTCCATTTGATCAACCATAAATGCAGCGAACATAAGCGCTTACCTTTATTTGTGAGCTAAGTAGCGAAAGCTTCCATGATACGCCCAAGTAACTGCCCGCAATATATTGAAAGAGTATCGCGACCAATAGTCAGATTTTTTTTAGCTGTGAATGTTAGCGAGTTAAAGAATTCTAACTACTCAATTATTAGAATTATTCAACTGAGTAAATAATTTATATCCATACAAATTAAGAAGTAATAGTTCGTTCAATTGCTGTTGCATTATTATGCGCTTGCATGTTTATGGTCACAAGTAATGCCATGTAGCTTATACTTACTATTAAATGTAAATTGGTAAGAATAAGTTAACAATTTATGATACTTGAATATGTTTTGTAATAAGATATAAAAAGGTAGGTTGTGTTGTGCTCAATGCTACTGTTTGAGCTGTCGATGCAGTATACGCCTTAATGTCAGAATAGTTTGAGGACTTTCTTGAATACTATGACCACCATTAATGACAGTCTCAGAGGCGGCGCCATCGAGGTGGGCGCTGGTGTAAGGTACGATACCATCAGATAAGCGCTCTGTCAGTGCTTGGCTAATGTTTTCATCAATGGTAACAGCGGCAACAAGTGGCGTAGTTGTACTTTTGGACCTCGTGGAGATGTTGTTTGCACCAACAGTCTGATCATTTGTTTTTGTCGCTTGAGACAGATCAATTCTAGCCCCATCTGGTTGCATTTGTGCCAGCCCTCTAGTGATGTCGGCATCATTATTGGCAATGATGGAGTGGTACGTAATGCGGTTATTGATATTGATGTCCTTGGTTAATTGTATAAAGGAAGACTTATCGCTGAGCTGGCTAGCGCCATTTTGTAAATATAGAGCGCCTAACGGGTTTTCGGCTAAATCGCCTTGCGTGGTAATCATAGCCAAGTTTTCAGTGACTGTTTTTACCAAACCAACTGGCAAGTAAACAATGCGGCGTAAGGCACGCGTGAACCAACGATCGGCATAGTCAGTACCACGAAATGGTGCTGATAAAAATACCGCGGTATCGACCTGAGGCAGAGCCTGTAGTTTGAAACGCTCTTTTAATTGTTCATCACCGAATGATGTTTTGAGTGCATCGAGGATTTTGCTTCTTTCATTATTGGACAGTGAGTCTTCATCTTCTATTTTATCAAGATCATCGATCAAGTTTTCATCAGATAGCATCATGCGGCCGATAACGGCGCCCATACTATGACTGATAATGACGCTGTTTTTACTGGCACGATTGATGCCTTTAGGGTCGGTCTGTTGGTAAGTATTTTCAATTAAACGTTGGATCTGATAGCGGTTTTCTAAAATAGGCAGATTGGTTGGATAAAATATCTGCCAAACTTGATAGTTATCACGTAACTTATCATCATTGAGAATATCATTGGTCAGGTTTACCCAAGTAGCAGGGCTAGAAGCCAAGCCATGAAGCATAATTAGTACACGTTTATTGGGATCATAAGGCTCTAGCATAAACAACTTGGGTAGTCTTTCTTTTGGTTGGCTAGTAATTAAGTTTAAATAGCCGACACCATCTAGTTGGTTTTCTGACAGCCATAAGCCGTAGCCAGCCGAGAAGTTGGCAGCCAGCGGGTAGCTACTATCAAGGATGTTGACACTGTCACTTTGATATGGGTTATATAGGTGGATATCCAGCTTACGACTGCTTAGTACATCTAGCACACTATTGCCACTGGGTTTGATTAAACCCGTTAATAATAAATGTCCAGTAGGATATATTCTGGAGCTTGGCTTGCTATTTTCTATAGCAACGGCGGTTTCATCAGTTTTCTGGTCTGATAGTGATGACTCCAATAACTGGCGAATCGTGGTGGTATAACGGTCATCTAATGATGCGACCAAACTGATACCTAAGCCTGGACGCTTGCTGATTGAGTTAAGTCCTGAGAGGCGCAATTCGTAGGTTGATACCAAGTCTGCTAGAGCAGAGGCTTGCTTATGTGCATTTTGTAGATAGCTGTTTTCATTGGGTAAATAAATACCAAGATCATAGTCGTCGATCTGTATCTCCATAACTTTGACTTGATCAGTCGTTTTGCCTGTTAAAGGTGCGCGGTTGGCTATCGCGGCTTGGGTACTGTTATCACGCTCAGTGGAGGCTATTGGTAAGTGTACTATTTTTGGGTTGCCCATTAGTTTGTTTGAGCCATCAGATGATTTATACAGTTGGGTGATAACGTCGTTACTAGCGGCGTTGTAGATATCTTGGGTTTGAATGTCGGTATCATTTGGAATACGGCTTTGTGTACTGTTTTGGCTTTGGTCTTGATCGGCACCGTCAAAATCATGTATCAAACTGTCATAGAATAAATAGGTATAGCTGTACTTAACGGCATCAAACAAGCGTTCTTGATAGTCGGTTAAACAGCGACTGGTATTTTCTTGTTGGGTTTTGGCTTCTTTTTCACTTAGAGGTGCATTGGCATAATAAGGGTCAAGAGGTGGACGGGCAAAGGCATTGAGGCAATCTTGAGAATCAGCAAGCTGGCGTGCTTTGGCATAGTGTAGTTCAGAAAAAATAGCCAGTGCAGGACGATAGTGTTGATTTAGGATGCTATCAGCAAGCTGAGTCAGACATAAGTCAAACTGCTGTATACACGCTTGTTCATTGAGCCCCGCTGACAGTAGGGCTGATGCAGTATCACTGCTGAGCTTATTATCAGTGACAATATTGCCACGCTGGGCAGTAATGGTTTTTGCGGACGCTTGCTTGTCTACTGACACTGTATTACAGGCAGGTAATAGCGCCATGATGGTTATCAATGCCACTGAAGTGACGGACGTGTTTTTTTTATTAGCGTACGTTACCATATTTTTGATAGGGTCAACGAAAGTCATATTTCAGTCCAGTGAGTCATAAAGGTAAGGATGATTAAGTAGATAGCTGATAAGAAAGAGTGTAGCGCAACTTTCACAACGAAACTGTTTTATTTCAAGTTGCGCAAGTTTGTTATCTGCCTTTAGTGAAGCTGTCGCCTGTTGTTAGAACGGGTGTAATAAACATAACTTATTATCTTATCAACAGACACAAAAAAGCGTCTTCATTTTATATTGACATAATATCGATATAAAACGAAGACGCTTTATGAGCATATTTTTAGTATTAGCACTGATAATGCTCTTTTCTGTATCGCAAATTTTTGCAATACACCTTAATTGATAAAGCGCACTCTAAAGAAGTTTAGGCACTAGGTTTTACATCAATGTCAGGAGCGGCTATATCCCAAATATAGAATTTACCTTCTTCGATCAGTTTGATTTGCTGAGGGATAATAGTATTGTTAGGGTTTTCACTGGCTAAGCGACGTAGACGCTCTAACGCATTATCACGGCGGTCACTCAATAAGTCTGACTGTGCTAAGCTTTGCTCAGCTTCGGTATATCCTAAAGATACGGCTTTATCTAAATATTTTTTACCTTCTTTAAAACCACCACCTTCTGACAGCATCATCCCGTATAAAAAGTTGGCTTCACCGCTATCTGGTTGCAGCTTGATGGCGCGGTCCACATACTTACCACCACGTATCGTATAGTCTGAGCCCAAGTCTAAGTTACGTCCCATACCGTTAAGCTTGGCAGCACGTAGCAGTACGTCATAAGAGGCATTAGGCGACTGAGCATAAGGTTCAATCCACTCTGCCAATACTTTTATTTTTTCACGCGTATAGTAACGCTGTGAGCGATTGGGGAAGTTTGGTGGATAGTGTCGTGCATTGGGTGATACATCTTCGATGAAATCATCTAGCAAGCTTACGTCTAGTTGGTCACCATTCGAGCCACTTTGTTGTGGAATTAATATTGTCGGTACAAAACTGATATCTGACACTTGTACTTTTGGTGTTGGAATATTAGCAAACTGGTTGGTACTTAGGTCAATACCATTAGCAGTCATGGGGCCTGGTTCATAGACACGAGTAGTTCCGGCGAAATCAGACTGTGTAGTAGCAGGTCTAACGGTTTGTGGCTGCGCAGAACTCATGGGGAAAAGGTTTGGCTGCGATGCGGTTGACTCTGTGTTAGATGAAGTAGTAGCTGCTTTAGGCTGAGCAAGACGAATGACACGTTTGCTCGAATCTACGGCACTAGGCGCTGATGTGGCTGCAGCATCTGCTTCGGCAGCATTAACAGGCGTTGATAGTAACATGGCGCATGCTGTGGCTAGTGCAGTCAAGGTTGCCAGCTTAGTAGACAAACTACTAGGGAGAGTCGATTGGTTTGTGGCTTTCATAAAGATGGTTACCTTAGTTATTTAGTCGTTATTTAGCAATAGATGGGTCATTGAGTAATGTCTTTGCTGCAAAATCGTACAAATTTTTCATACCGTAGCAAATTAAACTTAACGCTATCAATAGTCGGATTGTTAATGGTAGAAATTATAAAAAATAAATCGCGGTATTGTTATGATATTGAAGGCTACTTTTAGTTCAATGGGTAGTGTTTACCATGACAAGTTTTCATGACTTCGTCTGCTACTACAAATGATAAGCAGTGGCTTTCATACGATTGGCCATCCAACGCATGGTATGACGTACAGGCGGTGATAATGCGGCACCGCCACTCTGTAATGCAAGCTCACGATGGTGCAGTTCTTCGATATCCATTTGTGCCAGTATTTCTTTTGAGCGTTGGTCGTGTTTTGGTAGCTGTTGAATATGCTCTTGTAAATGTTCGCTGACTTGTGCTTCTGTTTCTGCAACGAAGCCCAAGCTAAATTCATTAGAGATAGCACCTGCAAATGCGCCAAGACCGAAAGACATACCGTACCATAGTGGCGTAAAGACACTGGCGTGGCTACCTAGCTCATCCAAACGAGTTTCACACCAAACCAGATGATCTACTTCTTCTTCAGCAGATTGCTGCATGGCTTGTCTGACACCGTCATCTTTGGCAGCAAATGCCTGTCCGTGATATAACCCTTGCGCGCATACCTCACCAGTATGATTGATACGCATCAGTCCTGCGACATGTCTTGCTTCAGTGATGGTTAGCTCAGGAATATCGTCATTACTGACTGGTAACGGACGGGTACTGGGGTTTGAATGTGGTACGATAGCTCGTAATGCCTTATCGACTCCGATTAATAGCTGGTCGATTTTGGATAAGGGACGCAGGGTCATAATTCACTCCTGATGGCTTTGGATACAGTCAAAAAAGCATTTGTTTTTTTGTCAGTCTGTTTTTCTTGGTTTAAGATAGTAATAACTTGATGCGCATTACTATAGCAAACAATCTAAATTATCAGCATGAATATTATCGATTCGATAACATATTAGTCGTTAGGGTACGGCCGATCGTCTTTCAAACCGTAGGAATACGATTGGCCATGCCAAACTTGTTTATTTTATCATGCGTAGTGCTTGTATTTGTTACTTATGGAGCTACTTCGTCATGTGTTTGAATCACTGCTGTTTTGATATGCCTATTAAGTTTTATGTACAAAAAAGCACCAAAGACAATATTAAGTAAACCTGTCACCAAAAATAGCTGTGGTAGGTTCAGCCCTAGTGTATTTAACATAACAATACAAAAAATCGCCGAGCTGACCATAAATATCGCGTTAAAGATATTATTGGCACCAATGATACGGGCACGGTGACTCTTAGGAGAATAAGCCTGCATAGAGGCATATAAAGGTACGATATATAACCCACCACTAAATCCCAACAAGAACAAATCAGCAAAGACCCGCCAACTACCACTTATGCCAAACAAGTCACCAATGCTAAGCAGCGTTCCATTAGACACATTGATATTGAGCCCTGATAGCGACAAATACAAATCAATTGCAAAGACGCTTAAGCCAATAATACCAAATGGTAGTAAGCGCAGGCTGACTTGGTTTTTGGTTAATGATTTACATAACAAGGAGCCAATAGATACGCCCACAGAAAATAGTGTGAGCAGGAAAATCACTACTGACTCATCACCATGCAAAATCACCTTGCTAACCTCTGGAGTTTGGGTCAAAAACGTCGCACCGTACAACCAAAACCAGCTATTGCCAAGAATAACAAAGAATAAAAACGGCAGTGAATATAAATAACGTATCGTCGCTAAGCTAGTGGTAAAAATGTTCCAGTTGATCGTAAGGTTAGGCTGCATCGCTGGCATGGTCGGGATATAGCGCGCCGCTAAATACCCCAAAACTGCGACCATCAGCACTGTTGCACTAATCCAATAGAGTGATTGTGACAGCTGCGTGAGAAGACCTGCGACAATCATCCCGATTAGAATTGCTAATGAGGTACCCATTTGAAACAAGCCGTTGGCACCAACCAACTCGTCTTTTTTCATTGCCTGTGGCAAGTAGGCATATTTAATTGGTCCAAAAAAGGTAGAATGTGTACCCATCAAAAACAACGCCACAAATAACAGTGAATACCATTCAAATACGAAGCCGACGGTAGCGATAGCCATAATAATCAGCTCAAGGATTTTGATGAACTGAGTCAGCTTTGACTTTTCAAACTTATCCGCAATCTGTCCTGCCAGTGCTGAAAATAAAAAGTAGGGTAAGATAAATAACATCGCAGCTAAGTTGTTTAAAACACTAACTTTCATACCCAATTGACTCGCAGCGGTATAAGTGAGAATCAGTATGAGTGCTTGCTTAAAAATATTGTCATTAAATGCGCCCAAAAATTGAGTGAAAAACATAGCGCTAAAACGACGATGCTTAAATAACTGAAACTGATTTGCCATGAAAATTCCTACAGGTGGGTCGCGGCTGATGGGTAGAATAGAGAAGTTGAGTGCGGTTTTTCAATACAGAATAATTATAAAAGATGCTAAAAACTATATCAAAATATAGCATAGGTTTTATCAATGTTAGGCCGTATAATAGCAAGGCTTGGATAAAAATACATGCAGTTGCTGCTATGATTTCAGAATTATCTACGTTATGATTTGTGAATTTTATATGGTTATATATACGGTGTTAGAGCTGATGAAGCCATGCTATTACTACCGTCTATACATACGTTGATATGAGGACGGCACATCATCCGAAAGTTTGCACTATGGACTATAGGCTGTCATTATCAAAAGCTAGGTAGTAAAACATAATTTAAGCGCACTGTTAATAAGTTTATTCACCGGTAAGGTTTAATGATAGCGATCGTTAATCACAGTGTACCGCGTGAGCTGATAGGAAATAAAAATGACATACCAGCCTTCAACTCTAGCGCGTACTGCATCGATTAATAACTGTGCTGCTAATAACAACACATCACATGATATCGGGGTTCAATGTATTGAATCCCACTCTCGTCTCACAATGACTGCTTCTCGCTGCAATGCCCCACGCATTAATTTTACACGCTCAGCACTTTTTTCTGCCTTAGCGACCAGTTTGGTTGGTTTTGGTGTTGCTCCTACAGCATTAGCTGATTCCGCCAACAGTACAACCATGATTGTTCAGCCTGATAGCCAAATAGCGACGAATCAAGAGACTGCCGTTTTAGATGATTTATCGACCAATCCTTCTAATCGTGTCAATGAGGACTTGTTGCAACAAGCAACGGCGATACAGGAGCAGGGTTATCAGATGATGACACCTGAACAGATTGATCGTGAGTTGGCTGCGCTCGATATACAGAATACCCAAGATATTGATATCATAAACAATACCAATATCAGTAATAATGACAGCGATTTTACGGCGCCAATTTCGACGCTAGATGACACGACATCACCTATTGGTCTAGATTTGGAATTGGATGCCACCAGTCTTCCAGAACCTAATAACCTTGATACGTTGGGTAAAAACGAGGCAATTGCTGAATCAGCCACCGAATCAACTGATGAAACGACTGAAGTGGTAGCGGGTGCGATAAATGTCGGCGAATTTACCAACGATGCTGTCAGTGATGAAAGTGTGGATGTAGAGAGTAATAGCAATAACGATATGGTAGCCAGCGATCTGACCGATGAAGATGAGCCAACATCAAACATTATCGATCCAAATGACTATTTGCCAGATTATCAAACGGAGACTCAGGTAGAAAATGACAGTATAGAACAAACTGGTAGTCCTAGGCCGCGGGAGCGAAATAAAGGTAGTATTTTCAAACGTCTTTATAGTCGTTTTTTTAATGACGGTGCCATTACCTTACCTAATGTTGAAACAACTATTTATCTACAGGAAGTCGCATCTGAAAATTCGGGCAATAGTGAACCAGTAGAAACTAAGGCGGATGATGATATCCAACCCATGAAAAATATCAAGGCAGCACTTGACGACACCACAGTGCAATCTGTTATTGATTTCACTGCCGCTGCACCAGGCTTACGTCAAACGGCATTAGATGCTGCAAAAGCAGTGGGTTATTATGACGTTACTTTGAGTCTACGTCAGCCTAGTCAAGATACTTTGGATGTTGTGATTGAAAAGTTGGGTGAGCCTGTGCGTGTTGATAGCCGTACTGTTGAGGTTCGTGGTGAAGGTGGTGAGCAAGAAGAGTTTATTGCCTTAGAACAGGAGTTGCCGCCACAAGAAAACGATATCTTTAATCATCGTGTTTATAAAGAAAGTAAAGCGGCACTTGAATCGCTCAGCAGCACATACGGTTACTTTGACCAGTATTGGCTAAACAAGTCTGTTGATATCATCCTACCGGACAACACCGCAGACGTCTCTTTAGTTTATGATACAGGCGATCGATACGAGTTTGATGAGGTTGTGTTTTTTACCTATGATAGAGAAACCAATACGTTGACTCAAGACCCTGATAAACTGCCTGTCGAGCTGTCACTGTTGCAGCAATTACTCGACTTTAAACCTGGCGAGCCCTTTTATGCGCCTGATGTGACTAAATTTACCAATGATTTATCATCGACTCGTTATTTTAACACGGTTAATGTCGAATCAATATTACCGCCAACGGACAGTAGTGAAGCTAGTACTTTGGCTTTTGATAATGAAGCAGTTGATAGTAATGATGATGTCGTTATTGACGATAGCCTTTCGGATGTGACTGATAGTAGTAGTGATGATTTAGTGGTATCTAATGAGAGTGATGTTAAGGAAAGTGTTAGTGCGGAGAGTAATAATAGTGACAGTGTAGATAGTGAAGAGACGGTGACTGACGATAGCAGTAATGTTGTTGATACAGCTGATATAGCTGCTATTGAATTTGAGGCTGATGAAGCCACGCTTGATAAATTGCAAGCCATTGAACAAAAAGCAGACCGCTTAAGCCGTTTACCAAATGATAGAGTGTTAGATGAAAAGGAAAAAGAGGCAGAGAATCTATTAGGTAAAATCAGCGACTCAATCAGTAATGTTGTGCAAAAAATATTGCCTGATGAAACCAGTATTCTTGCTGATGAAAGCTTTGTTCCACCAACGCTTGCAGGACGTAAGACACCAGAAGATGTTGCTGTGAGTAAAAAAGTACCTTTATATGTTTTTGTGGGGGCTAACCAACCTCGTGATGCTCAAGTAGGTCTTGGTTATGGAACAGATACAGGTGTGCGCGCAACTGGGAAAATAGATTATAACCTTATTAATCGTCAGGGCTATCAAGCTGGTGCGGAAACAGAAGTGTCGAGTATTACCAAAAATGTAGGTGTCTATGTCAGTCGACCTTGGAAACATCCGCTCAATGATAAATTAGAGGCAACACTCACCTATGAAGAGGAGGTGATTGATCAAGGCGAGGGTAATTTTGACCTATCTACCAGAACATTAAAAACAGGGTTGGCGCGTAACATTCGTCGTGATAGCGGTTGGAATCGCAGTTACTCTATGCGTTACCGTTTGGATAAGCTAGAAACGGGTGTCGATGATACCGAGTTAGACGATTTGCCTATACGTTTTACCTCATCTAACCCAACCCAGCAAGCACTGTTGTTTGGTTATGGTGTTAGTAAAACTGACGTGGATGATAATGTCAACCCAACTCAGGGTATACGTCAGTCTTACTCTATTGAAGCAGGCAGTGAGTCCGTGGCTAGTGATACCAATATGGCAATCGCTCGTGCGAGTGTTAGCGGTATCTATAGCTTCGGTGACGATGACAAACATCAGGTATTGGGCAGCCTAAATACAGGTTATATTTGGGCAGATGATTTTTATGAAGTGCCCTACAAGTTACGCTTCTTTGCCGGTGGTGATCAAAGTATTCGTGGCTATGACTATGAAAGCTTATCACCATTAGAAAATGGCTATCTAACAGGTGGGCAAGTACTCGCAGTGGGTAGTGCTGAGTATAACTATGAGTTTAAACCAGGCATTCGCGGAGCATTTTTCACTGACGTGGGTAACGCTTACGATGAAAACTTTGACACTGAGACAAAGGTTGGTGTTGGTGTTGGTATTCGTTGGGCATCACCTGTGGGTGTGGTACGAGTCGATGTCGCGGCTGGCGTGACAGAAGAGAGTATTCCAATCAGGCTACACTTCTTTATTGGCTCACCTTTATAGTCATTTTATTGGTTTTATGTGTTGTTTATTATTTATCGTGCCGATTGCTGGTAATCATTCTTTAACGTAGTTGAGTGTCATGCTGACAAAAAACACCCCGCCTAGCAAGTTACCAGAAGAAGATCCAGCACAGAGAGATGCTCGTGCTGTGAGACGTTGGTATCCGTTGTCATTTCTACTCAAACTGCTGGTACTTATTTTAATTGTACTTTTGATCATGTTTGCAGTGTTCTTTTATGCAGCTGGTACAGATTCGGGCACCAAGTTTATACTAGAAAAAATCAGTACCGAGACGGGTATCGATTTTGAATATGGACAAGGTAATTTACGTGAAGGTCTTTGGGTTACGGATATTGATATCAAAGCGACTGATGATCTTCAGGTATTAGTGGATAAAGCCTATGTGAAAATAGGTTGGCGTGCTGTATTTGCTAAAGAAGTACATTTGCGTGATGCAGACATACAAACCATTGAAATTATCAATAATGAACCTCCAACGGGTGAGCCGTTCGATTATAAAACTCTGCAACTACCGGTTAATCTACGCTTTGACCGCGCTAATATAAAAAACATTACCTATAAACAAGTCACACAAGACCCTATTGTTATTCACAATATCGTTGCTCGTGATTTGACATGGGTTGGTAGCATGGTGGAAATTGCTCGTGGTGACTTACAGTATGCTGATATCGTCAATATTAGCGCCTTACAAGGTGAGATTGATCTACAAGGTGATTATCCACTAGATTTAAGTGCTATTGCAGAAGTGAGTGCACTCGAACAAGCCTATATTGACCCACTAAATATTACTGCAACAGGTACGTTGAAACGTACGGTAGGTAAAATACGTAGTCGCTACAATGACAGCGATGTTAGTGGTGATTTTATCGTACAGGGGTTGGATAGTGATTCGCCTTTTCGGGCAAAACTGCAATGGGACGACATCTTAATCCCTTATGCTGAAGAGCAAGATATTCGCTTAACAAGTGGTACAGCTACCGCAGAAGGTGTGATTTCTGAGATACGTTTGCGCATCAATACCGACCTGACGGCTAAAGATATTCCTTCAGGTCATTACCAAGGCCGTGCGGTCATCGCTGACAGTCAGTTACGCATTGATCGTTTGGATGCTGATGTACCTGCTGGACGCCTAGTATTGCAAGGTATTTTAGATTGGAAAAACAGCTTCGATGCGACAATACGAGCGACGGGTAGTAATTTTGATATTCGCCGTGCCATTCCTGATGATTATGCTGACTTTAAAGCATACGCACCACAAACGCTTAATGGTAGGCTGTCGTTACATTATCAGCAGCAGAACAATGCTGGCAATACACAAATTGATGCAGACTTACTCCAGCGTGATGGTGAGCATGTCAATGCGAAGATAGCCAGCGGTAAGGTTTCAGCGAAGTCTACACAGTCGGCCCCTTGGTATATCAATGCGAAATGGCAAAATCTGGTGCGCCGTGATGTGCCTAATATTGGTAATATTGATAGTCCGAATGGACAGGCAGATGTCATTATTCGTGACTCACAGTTAGTAGTGAATGCTAATACAGTGGTTAATGAACTCAGTGTCGCACCCAAAGGCCGTTATGATGTGCGTGTGCGCAAATCAGGGGACATTATTAGTATCAATCGCCTTAACTATGATGGCGTTGTGGGCGATCTATCTGGCACAGGACAAATTAAACTAGAGAATGAAAATGGTCCATTGACATGGCAGGTTGATGCCAGTACCAAAGAATTATTACCAAAAAAATATAGTAGTGACTTACCGCTTGAGCGTCTAACGGGTAGTATAAGCGCACGTGGGCGTTTATTAAATATCACCAAGAATGGTGTTAGCGGTCAGCGCCATATTATCACCTTAAATAATACCGATTTGCAAACACAACTTGATGCCACACAAGATAGCCGTACTATCGGTATAACTGGTGGTGGTGATGCTAGTATTGATATCATCGATGGCGAGTTGTCTGTATTTGATACACGTTTTGATGGAAAAGTGGACACAGCAGATGTACCAAATGGTCAGCTGTCTATTGATGCAGCTGGCACACCAAATCTGATTAGCATCCGTAAACTAAATTATAACGGTGAGGCTGGTGCGGTAAACGCAAAAGGTGTTATTGATTTACGTAAAAATATGGGTTGGACAATAGACGGGCGCTTTGATGAATTCAACTTGGGTTATTTTTTACCCAACAACCCAGCGATTTTGACGGGTGATCTAAAAACCAGTGGTGAGTGGCAAGCCGCCTCTTCTAACACTGCAGATGCAGCGGGTAAGCTGCAACGTTTTGCGGTAGATTTCGATGGTGTGCTAGATGCTGAGCAATTGCCGGCAGGTAAGCTGACGATTGATGCCAGTGGTGATGACCAACTAATCCGTATCAAGCAATTCCGTCATGTGGGTGCAGCAGGTAGTATTGATGCAAAAGGCACGGTGGATTTACGTCAAGGCATCGCATGGGATATCAATGCAGTGATGGACCGTTTTAACATAGGTTATTTTCTAAAAGACACACCAAGCCTTATTACGGGTAGTATAGATACAGATGGGCGTTGGAGTGACACGCAGCAAACTATTAATATTAAACAAGTTGATTTGACTGGTACGTTAAAAGGTCAAAATCTGAGCGCTAAAGGTAGCTTGGCTGCAAAAATGCGTTTACCAACAGACTTGGCGAGCTATTTTAAAGACCTCCAAGCACAAGATGCTCAGGCGCAATACAAAAAAGTAAATGCGTTAATCGATAGTTTAGATGCGAATAATCTGGTATTACGTTGGGGTGACAACTACATCACTGCTAATGGTAATGCCAAACAATTACAAACGAAAATTAATATTACCAGTTTGGATCAGCTCTCAAATCAGTTGGCTGGTAAAGTAACAGGTGGTGCAACATTATCACAGCCGGCAGGACAGGCACTACCAACTATTTATATTGACTTGGTGGGTGAGCGTATTGCACTGCCAAGCTTTGTTTTACGCGAAGGTCGTGTTCGCGGAAAACTGGTCAATTTAGCAAATAGTCCAAGTCAGCTTATCATAACTGCTGAAGGCTTAGATGCTGCTGGGCAAAGTTTTGAAAGTGTTGAGGCTTCATTTAGCGGTACTGAAAAAGCACATGTGGTCGATCTTGATATTGCCAATGAACAGCTTACTATCGGTGCAAGAGTTAAAGGTGGTTTTAATCGAGATAAAATGAGTTGGTCTGGCGTCATTGGTGAAGGTCGTCTTCAGTCTCAGTATGCGACTTTAAATCAGCTGCAACCAGCACAACTGATTGTTGATTTGCCTTATGAGCAGAATGGCAACAGTAATGACTTTAAGGTACAGATGGCTGCGCATTGTTGGCAAGCTGCTGACCAAACGGGCAAGCTGTGTTTACGCAAAAACCTAATCGCATCAGCGGATACAGGTGAGGTTGATGTTGCCCTACAGAGTTTAGATACGTCATTATTGTCAGTGTTTTTACCACAAGATATTGATTGGTCGGCCAAGATTAATGGTAAGGCCGTTGTCGGCTGGCAAAATGGACGTCCGCCAACCATCAATACCACTTTATATTCGGATAATGGCAAAGTTGGATTGGTTCAGGATGGTAGTAGTACTTCTGTCACCCTGCCTTATAAGCGAATATCCCTCATTGCTTTATCAGTTCCAGAAGGTATTAAGCTGCGCACAGATATTAATACAGGTCATGGTGCTAGTGGTTATGCCGAAGTCATTGTCGACCCTTACAAGGCACCGAAACCAATCTCTGGTGCCTTAGTGCTTAATGAGCTTAACCTAGCGATACTTAAGCCTTTCTTTCCGGGTATGCGAGCTCTACGAGGAAATGTCACAATGGCAGGTGGCTTGGGTGGTACTTTAGATAAGCCGCAGTTTTATGGTGACGTAAAGCTGGAGAATGGTCGTATCGCAATGTTGGACTTGCCAGTTAACCTAACCAATGTAAATGCTAATGCCAAAATTCGTGGGACACAAGCGACCTTAGATGGTACGTTTAACAGTGGTACAGGTACAGGAACTTTGACTGGAACGATTGATTGGCAACAAAAACTACAAGCCAAGCTGAGCATTGCTGGTGAAGGTTTGGTGATTACGCAGCCACCTTTATTAGTGGCTGAGATTAATCCTGATATTGATATTATCGTGCGCCCAGAGGACAGTTATGTCGATATTAAAGGTGCGATTAGTGTACCGTCAGCAACCATTCGTCCACCAGCAGCCAGTGAAGACATTGTTACTCAAACCGAAGATGCTGTTGTGCTCGATCGTCGTTTAATTGGGAATGTTGATGAAGTATTGGCTATTTCAAAACCTTGGTCTATCAATGCCAATGTTGGTATTGATTTGGGTGAGGATATCAACTTCCGTGGATTTGGTGCGGTTATTCCTTTGGCTGGCGCGATTAATATCAATCAAACTGGTACTGGTGTTATGCGAGCCAAAGGTGTGGTGCAAGTGTCACGTCGAACCAATATCAATGCCTTTGGTCAAAGTTTAGAGCTTAATTATGGTCAAGTGCGTTTCGATGGCGATGTTATGAATCCGAGCTTAAGTATTGAAGCTGTGAAAACCATTGAGAGTAAAACGGTAGGTCTACGGGTTAAAGGGGATGCCGAAACACCAAATATTATCGTCTTTAATAATGCAGGACTGACTCAGCAGCAAGCGATGAATGCATTGGTCACAGGTCGTCTCACTAGTACAGGTGCAACGCAAATTAGTGAGCAAGGGTTTAAATCAGAAGTGACCAATAATTTAGCAGCAGCTGGACTCAGTTTCGGGCTTAGTGGCACACGTAGCTTGACCAATCAGATAGGTCAAGCATTTGGTTTGCAAGGTCTTACAGTAGATGCATCAGGCAGTAGTGAGGATACCAATGTCAATGTCACGGGTTATGTGACACCTGACTTATATATCCGCTATGGAGTAGGTGTGTTTAATGCAGAGAGTACGCTATCAGCTCGCTATCAGCTGACGCGTCGTATCTATGTGGAAGCAAGCTCAGCCACAGAAAATGCGATTGATGTGGTTTATAGTTGGCAATTCTAAATGACATATTTGAGTACTGAAGATACGTCTTGCTAGCTTTTAGTCAATAAAAAACGCCTTTTAATGAAGGCGTTTTTTTATAGGTAGGATTGTGTCCCTTGACCATAGGTCTACTTGGTGAGGATCAATCGATTATTACGAGTTAGGCGTAGACGATATTCTTCACCTTCATGCTCAATACGTACCTCTTTGGTTAGAGCAAACAGATGCTGTGATTGAAGAGTAGGTAGACGGTTTTCACGGCAGTTCAGATAACGAGAGATAACCATGCTCATAATGAATTCCTTTTGATAAAAATTGGCTGAGTAATGAGAGCAATAAATAATCATTTGCTCTTAACGATAATAATTATCATTTAGATTGAAATAATTTGCAAGCTAATTGATAAAATAAAATGCAGTTATTATGTAAACTTATCTAAAGAAGCGGTTATAAAACGTCGATAAATTGATAAATTAAAAAATAAACTGTTTAAAATCATATATTTGAATTTAATTCCACTCGTTAAGTATTTTAATGTAGTTAATTAGTATTCAAATAAAAACAGTAATAAAGGATAGTTTTATGGCAACAAAAGTAAATAATCAAGCAGTTAGCCTATTCCCAAACAAAAAAATAAGCACCGTAAACGTGGCTGTTGCCGTGATTCATCACAAAGAACAATATTTACTTGGGTTCAGAAATGCTGAGCAGCATCAAGGCAATCGCTATGAGTTTGTAGGCGGTAAAATAGAAGCTCATGAAAGTGCTGAGCAGGCATTGATTCGAGAAGTTGCCGAAGAAACAGGTATTGCTATTCATGATAATACTATTGTTAAGCTTGGCCGTTTGCATCATGATTATGGTGATAAACAGGTGAGTCTACAGGTTTACAAGATTGAGCTAACTGTACAGCAGTATGAGCAGTATCAGCATTGTGACTATGGGTTAGAAGGGCAGGCGCTAACGTGGGTCAATAAATCTAGTTTATTGGCAGGCGAATACTACTTACCCGCTGCCAATAAAACCATTCTAGAGTGGTTAAAAGTGCCAGAGAACATAGCGATCACTTATCCATTGGCGCAATTTAGCGAGTGTGTAGATCCAGTGGCAGCATGGTTACAATATCATCAAGAACATTTAATACCAAAGTCTTGGGTTTATATTCGAGTAAAAGCAAATGGCTTAGAAAACATAGCCGCGCAATTGATGGATAAGCGACCAGACATTCAAGCCATTGTTCCCTACGATAATAGCCATGCGTTGCACACTGAACAGCCGCCTTCGTCTAAAAGCGTCACTAATCAAAACAACACTAGTCAAAATGTTGCTTATCATTTAACCCACACGGCATTGATGCAATGGTCTGATAATATTAGAGCGCTATCTGAACATAGTGTATTGAGCAATCTACCATTAGTAGTCAGCTGCCATGATAGCGCTAGTATTTATGCGGCTAATGAGCTTGCCGATCATCGAATACAGCAACAGCTACCACCTGTTATTGCGATTTTTATATCGCCAGTATTAACTACTCAAACACATCCAGATACTACGCCACTGGGCTGGGAATCATGGTCAGAATTGGCACAGCTAGCGGATATGCCAGTGATTGGTTTGGGCGGTTTATCTCCTGAGATGATTGATCAAGCACTGATTCATGGTGGTATCAGTGTTGCGGGTATTCGTCAGTTTTTTAACATGCCTTAATCAGCAAATATATAGATAACCATGTAAGTAACTATGTGTTTGTTCTACAGCATAAATTCATAATTACTTACAAACCGTTGCGTTTTCCTACATTGTGACACTGTTTTAGTCGTGGCGTCGCTATTAATATAGTTGACCTGATTACAGAGTTCTTAATACCGCACCCCCAAATTATAATTGGCTACATTAGACTTGCTTAGTTCTAATACTTGCAGATGTGTTCCTTGCTATTTTGATTTGCGTGGATGGTATAAGTGATTTTTGATAAGTGTATGGCTTATCACAACTTCTCTGAACATCCTTATAAACAGCCACTACAAATATGGTATAGCTATGAAAACCAATAAGTTACCTCAGCCAGTACGGTCTGACGTACAGGAATCCGGTTCTCAACTCCAGCAGGTTAGTCAGTCGGGCGGCTATTATTTGAATAATGATAATGCACGGCAGACGGATTATGCGAGTAACGATGACAGTTACAAACATGACATTTTGAATGATAATTATCTGAAGCGTTTGGTGAGAGATACATCTTCACAAGCTAAATATTTTGGATATAAGAGTGCCGACAACAGCCTATTAAAGGTAAAAAACCTCGATAGGACAGATCGTGACGATATCGAGCGCAATGCTTCAACGCGTAGCGATGTCAAAAATCTTAATAGTATTAATGATGATAATACGGACGTTTATACGATTGATAGTGTCAAGCAGCCAAAAAGTATAACCAAAGAAGCGGCACTGAAGTCGGCGTCTTTAGAGCATCAAACGAGTAATTCAAGAAATGATTTTGGACATAAAGATTTTGGACAAAAAAACGATTTCTCATTGGGTACAACTCACTCATCATATAAAGACATACCGGAGCGTATCTTTATGAATGGACTTATTAAGCATACAGGTATCGCGTTAGCGATTATCATACCATTAGCGGCGTTTTCAGCGTATGCAGCCACGCCTACCATGCCAGAAATGACGGCCGATACAACGGCTAGTAAAACGACGACAGAAACGTTAGCCATTGAGCCAAGTGCAATCATTCATAAGTCTGCCAACACACCAACCACAGTAGATAGCGTTGACCTCAAGCAATATGCTGGTACTTGGTATGAGATTGGGCGTTTGCCAATGTATTTTCAGCGCAATTGTGCTGGCGATGTCACGGCCAACTATGCTGAGAAAGCGGATGGCTCAGGTATCACAGTTACCAATAAGTGCGTAGATGAAGACGGCGCTGAAATTGTTGCTGAGGGTCTTGCCAAGCCAGATGGTGATACGGGCAGCAAGCTAAAAGTGACGTTCTTGCCATCGTGGATTCGTTGGTTGCCAGTTGGTCGAGCTGATTACTGGGTATTAGCACGTGATGCTGATTATAAAACAGCATTGGTCGGTACACCTGATAAAGACTATTTATGGTTATTGGCCCGCTCGCCAAATATCAGTCAAGAAACCTATTCTAAGTATCGCCAGATTGCTCAGCAACAAGGCTATGACTTAAAAGAGTTTACGCTAACGCCGCAAACCAACCAAATGGTTAATCTGGTTCCTTAGATTGATTTGGTTACCTGAGTTAGTTAGATTCCTTAGGTTAATCTGATTTCTTGGATTGTCATGATCGAACAATTTTTGCGATAGCAAATAATAAAGGCAGCATAATACGTTGCCTTTATTTTTATGATAACCAGCATCATTTAATAAAATGCTTTATAAACGATAGTGAATCGGTTATCACTGGCAAAATTGAGCATTTTAGGCTAAAATCTAGGCGTTCTAATTACTCGGTAGCCGATAACATAAACCAATAGTGTTTGCTGGCCACATTAGAGTGATTGCTTAGATAAAATATAATTTATATTTCTTTGTACTTTACTGATCATACATTACTGACCATAAGGATGTTTCTCGTGAGCAACGCTGATACCTTACGCCAATTACATCAAGACCACTTAAGCAACTATAATAATCAAGAACAACAAGCAATTGAGCTTATGGGGTTATTGAATAAGCTCTATAATGAGCAAGACGTACAAGTGACCTTGTTCGGCGAAACGCTAGACTCTACCTCAGTTGGTCAGATATTAGCGCTACATCAAAAAGTAGCACTACGCGATAATAATGCCAAATCTATCGATATCGCTGATACGCTAGCAATGGTAAAGGTTATTGCAGAGAGCAAGGATATCCAAGCTACTCGCATCGATGTTGGTCAACTGATTGCTAACGACACTGACGTACAAGCTGCATTACAATCTATCAATAGTGCTGGTGCCGTCAATGGTGCAACAGATGTTGTATTGTATGGTTTCGGTCGTATTGGTCGTATCTTAACGCGCTTATTACTGTCACAAGCATCAAGCGCAAAAGGTTTGCAACTAAAAGCTATCGTCGTACGTCCAGCAGCAGCTGGCGATTTAGCTAAGCGTATTTCATTGCTTGAGCGTGATTCAATCCACGGAAGATTTTTGGGTGGCATCAGCATTGATGATGAGAATAACGGCATGATTATTAATGGCCGTTTTGTCCAAGTAATCTATGCTAACGATCCAAGTAGCATCGATTATACCGCTTATGGTATCGACGATGCGCTAGTTATTGATAACACTGGTATTTGGAAAGACGAAGCAGGCCTTGGTAAGCATTTACAATCAACAGGTGTGAAAAAAGTATTGCTAACAGCACCAGCTGGTGGTGATATTAAAAACGTTGTGTATGGTGTGAATAACAACACGATTGGCGATGATACAATTGTCAGTGCTGCCAGCTGTACGACTAACGCTATCACACCCACATTGAATGTATTGAATGATGAATACGGTATCAAAAACGGTCATGTAGAAACCATCCATTCATTTACCAATGATCAAAACTTGGTTGATAATTATCACAAGTCAGATCGCCGTGGTCGTAGTGCTGTGATGAATATGGTTATTACCAGTACTGGTGCCGCAAAAGCAGTGGGCAAAGCACTACCAGAATTAAGTGGTAAACTGACAGGTAACGCCATCCGTGTACCAACGCCAAACGTCAGCTTAGCGATTTTGAATTTGAACCTTAAGACTGCACCAGAAAGCACTGATGCCTTAAACGAATTCTTGCGCAAAATTGCCAACAGCAGTACTTGGCAGTCGCAGATTGCTTATACAGACTCTACAGAAGCAGTATCAACGGATTTTGTTGGCACGACTCATGTCGGTATCATCGATGCTCAAGCAACTATTTTGACTGATAATCAAGCTATCGTATATGTTTGGTATGACAACGAAGTAGGTTATAGTACTCAGGTATTACGTTTGGCGACACAAATGGCCGGAATTAGTTACGCTCAGATTCCTGCATAAGACAGTAACCCTACGTAGCATTAAAAATCATAAGATACAGCCATTATCATTAAACCTAACTCTCTAATTGGTATTATAGCTAGAGATTCGGGCATAATTTTAAATGATGTATCCCAAACACCCGATAGTCTGATTGGTTATCGGGTTTTATTGTTATAATGCCGACAGCAAAATACTTGCTGCAATCATTGAGTCATGACAATATAGTAAACACCTAAAATACAGCCGTTGGTTGTAACCAGTATATTGACTGGATTGTAAATTAAGGAACGTAAAATGCGATTTATTGATGAAGCCGTCGTAACGGTAAAAGCAGGTGACGGTGGTAACGGAATCGCCAGTTTTCGCCGAGAAAAATATGTCCCACGTGGTGGCCCTGATGGTGGTGATGGTGGCAAGGGCGGAGACGTCTATGTCATTGCAGAGGATAACACCAATACCCTAGTTGACTATCGTTATACCCGTCGTCACGATGCTATGCGAGCAGAGAATGGTCATAGTAGAAACTGTTCAGGTAAGGGCTCTGATGATCTTTATCTACCAGTGCCTATTGGTACAACTGTGGTTGACACTGAGACTGATGAAGTATTGGGTGATTTGCTTGAAATCGGTCAGACTTTATTGATCGCTAAGGGCGGTGATGGTGGTTTGGGTAATACTCATTTTAAAAGCTCTACTAACCAAGCACCACGCAAGGCAACCTCTGGTTTTGAAGGTGAGTTAAAAGTTCTTAAGTTTGAGCTAAAGGTAGTGGCTGACGTCGGTTTGATTGGTTTGCCTAACGCTGGTAAATCTACTTTTATTCGCCAGGTTTCTGCAGCGAGACCAAAGGTTGCGGATTATCCATTTACCACGCTAGTACCAAACTTGGGCGTGGTCGATATCGGTCGTCATCGCTCATTTGTGATGGCAGATATTCCAGGTTTGATCGAAGGCGCATCAGAGGGTGCAGGACTTGGTATTCGTTTTTTAAAACATGTGGCTCGTACACGTCGCCTGTTGCACTTGGTTGATGTAAATCCAATTGATGGTAGTGATCCAGTAGATAATGCCCGTGTTATCTTAAACGAGCTTGAAAGCTTTTCACCTGAGTTGGCCAATTTACCGCAAATTCTAGTCTTGAATAAAATAGATCAGGTCAACGAAGAAGACTTGAACGCACTTTGCACGCATATCGTAGCAGAGCTTGGCTGGACAGGTATTGTCTTCCGTACCGCTACATTGACTGGTGAAGGCGTTGATGCCGTAAAATATCACTTGATGAATGATATCGAACTTGAGCGCGAGCGTGAAATAGAAGATCCTATCTTCGCTGAAGCCCAAAAAGAGCGTTTTGAGCGTTTAGAAGCAGAAGTACGTGTCAACACTGAAGCACAGCGTGAAGCGTATCGTGCAGCTCGTAAAGCAGAACGTGAAGGGGTAGACTTAAGCGGCGATGATGATTTCGATGATGATGATGGTGTCGAAGTAGTTTATGTTCCTTAAGCGAGCTTCTTTGAGCTAATATATGTAAGTTAAATAACAAGAAAATTTAAAACGCTCAGACTAACGAGTTTGAGCGAATATACTGAATTTTTTAAATCAATCCCTAATCAATTCACAAAGTAAACAGGAGTTTATATGGCAGATGACATAGAAAACACGGTTGAAGAAGCACGATTTGTTAAACAAACTCGCAACTTTGACATTCAGCGCGTTATTGTCAAGATTGGCTCATCGTTATTAACCAATAACGGTCGAGGTCTCGATCGAACTGCCATATATGAGTGGGCAAAGCAGATTGCTAAGCTGCATAAGCAAGGTATTGAAGTACTATTGGTGTCGTCAGGTGCAGTTGCTGAAGGTGTGGTACGTATGGACCTTGAGGAACGCCCTAAAAAATTAGCAGCACTACAGGCCTGTGCTTCTATCGGTCAAATGGGCTTGATTGAAACCTGGTGGTCAGCATTGATTCAGCATGGTATCCAGAGCTCGCAGCTATTATTGACTCATGATGATTTGTCTAACCGCAGTCGTTATCTCAATACTACGGGTGCGCTGACACAGCTACTAGAGTGGAATGTACTACCAGTCATCAATGAAAATGACACCATTACTATTGATGAAATTAAATTTGGCGATAACGATACATTAGGGGCAATGGCGGCAGCAATGGTTAATGCTGATTTGTACATTATCTTAACCGATCAAAAAGGTGTTTTTACTGATAATCCGCGTGATAACCCTAATGCTAAAATGATTCGCCAAGAGCGTGCCATGGCTGATTACTTGTTTGATATAGCAGGCGATGGCGGTAAGCTTGGACGTGGTGGCATGTTGACCAAAATCCGTGCTGGTCGTTTGGCTGCAATGGGCGGCTGCCCGACCGTTATTGTGAGCGGTGCTATTGATGATGTCATCACCCGTGTGGTGTCAGGTGAGGCGGTTGGTACACTATTGACAACCAACGATGAAGATAAAATCATCGCTCGCAAGCAATGGCTCGCAGCGCACTTGCGTATGTCAGGTAGCTTAGTGGTCGATGCGGGTGCAGCAAAGGCATTGACTGAACTTAATAAAAGTCTATTGCCGGTTGGTGTGGTAGAAGTGCGTGGCGGTTTTGATGAAGGTGATGTCGTTGAGATTATCCATCAAGATACTGGCGAGCGTATCGCTGTTGGACAAGTAAACTTTTCATCGGATGATGCACATCGAGCAGCACGTGAGCGTACAGAGCAATTTGATAAGATTTTTGGTAGTAATGAAGAGCGTGTGGTTATGGTCCACCGTGATAATTTAGCACTCACAGTATAGCTTATGGGTTGTATGGCAAATGTTGGCATGCAACGTATACAAAGGTAAATACAGGCTATAGGTGGATAACAGTTATCCTTATATATCGATATCTATATATTGTAAATACTTCATATCTTTTTATTTAACTTATTTTATCTATCACAGTGTACATTGATCATGATGAAAGCTGTGATATTTTGGAGATTTGCACATGAGTGCTTCAGATACCAGTAACTCAGTTCAGCAAGACTTTGCGCCCTTAAAAAATGACAGATTGCTCCGAGCATTGCGATTTGAGACGATTGACACCACTCCTGTTTGGATGATGCGTCAAGCTGGTCGTTATTTACCAGAGTATAAGGCGACCCGCGCTGACGCAGGTGATTTCATGAGCCTATGCCGAGATACTGACCGTGCTACTGAAGTGACTTTACAGCCATTACGTCGTTATGATTTAGACGCTGCTATCTTATTCAGTGATATTTTGACTATCCCTGATGCAATGGGATTGGGACTATATTTTGAGGCGGGCGAAGGTCCAAAATTCAAGCATCCTATCCGTCAACAAGCCGATATTGATAGATTGCCAGTGTTAGAGCCCAATGACTCTCTTGATTATGTCATGCGTGCAGTAACGAGCATCCGTAAAGCTTTGAATGGGCAAGTACCTCTATTTGGTTTTTCTGGCAGCCCGTGGACATTGGCTACTTACATGGTAGAAGGTGGCGGCTCAAAAGATTACCGCTATACCAAAGGTTTCTTGTACAGCAATCCTCAGTTTTTGCATCAATTATTAGATAAATTGGCAACATCTGTTATCGATTATTTAGACGCGCAGGTGGTTGCTGGTGCCCAAATATTACAGATATTTGATAGTTGGGGTGGGGCGCTTGGCCATCGTCAATTTATCGAGTTTTCTCACGCTTACAATAAACGTATTATTGCTGAGCTGAAAGTACGCCATCCACAAGTCCCCGTAGTACTATTCACTAAAGGTGGTGGATTGTGGTTGGATGTTCAAGCGGATAGCGAAGCGGATGTTTTGGGTTTGGATTGGACGATGCCGATTGATCGTGCAAGACAAGTTTTGACGGAGAGTCAGCGTGAGCTAACCAAACAGTACAACCAACCACAACGTAGCAAGGCCGTTCAAGGCAACTTAGATCCAGCGACGCTTTATGGCTCACCTGAGACGATTCGTTCTGAAGTTAATGCCATGCTAGATAGTGCTTATGCTAGCGGCGAAAAAACAGGTTATATAGCAAACTTAGGTCATGGTATTACTCAGTGGGTCAACCCTGATAATGCAAAAGTGTTTATCGATGCGGTACATGACTATAAGCTTTAAAGTTAATTGTTTATTAATTTTGAGTGTTGAATGTTTTGAGTGTTGAATGTTTAAAGCAGACTCTAAACTTATCTGCTATTTATTAAGTAAAAGAAAAAAGGATATCTTATGATTTCAGCTGCGATTGTTGGTGGTACGGGCTATACAGGTATTGAACTTATTCGTTTATTATCTGCCCATCCAGAAGTATCTATCGATTTGCTAACATCACGTAGTGAAGCGGGTACACGAGCTGACGAGATATTCCCAAGCTTACGTGGTATATCTGACATTGTATTTAGTGATTTAGGTGACAAGACCCTTGCGACGCTACAGCAGTGCGATGTGGTGTTTTTTGCGACGCCGCATGGTGTTGCTATGAAGCAAGCGGAAGCATTGACGCAAGCAGGTGTAAAAGTCGTTGATTTGGCGGCTGATTTTCGGTTGCAATCATTGAGCGACTTTGAGCACTGGTATAAACAGTCTCATGCTTGTCCTGAGTTGTTAAAGACGGCTGTTTATGGCTTACCTGAAGTCAATCGCGATAAACTTGCCGATGCCTTGGTAGTCGGTAACCCTGGTTGTTATCCAACCACGGCCATCTTAGGTTTGAAACCAATAATTGAAGCGCAAAACAAGCAAGCAGAAAGACTGGTTGAGTCTCGTATTGTGATTGATGCAAAGTCAGGTGTTTCAGGCGCAGGTCGTCAAGCGAAACTTGCGCTTAACTATGCTGAGTCGACTGATAATTTTAAAGCTTATAGTGTTGAGGGACATCGTCATCTGCCTGAGATTGAGCAGGGTGTTGCACAGTTATTAGACAGTCAATTTACCCATCGTATTCGTTTTTTACCGCATTTGGTGCCAATGATACGTGGCATGCTGAGTTCTATCCATCTAGAGCTTACTGATGCTGGTGAAGCTATTGATTGGCAGCAAGCGTTTGAGGCGGCATACGCATCAGAGGCATTCATTGATGTAATGCCAAAAGGTATTTATCCAGACACACGTAGCGTGCGTGCTAGTAACCGCTTACGTATTGCTGTGCATCAAGACAATGAACGTGCTGAGTTGACGGTTATCGTGGTGCAAGATAACTTGGTCAAAGGAGCAGCAGGTCAGGCGGTACAGAACATGAACGTGATGTTTGGCTTTGATGAGTCAATGGGATTAAGTTTTGCGCCTATTGTTCCTTAATGTGGTTTGTCCTCGTCAAATAGGGCACATTCATGTTGCTAGGTATTGCCTATAAATTCCGTTATAATAAAAAGCCTTTATTATTAAGAGATACTGTTTAAATGCGTACCAAGTCCGTATTACGTTTTTACTCACAGTTAGCACATCTATTGTGCAAAGATTCTATTTGTCATAATGATGAGTGTGAACGTCTTTTTCTTAAAAATAAAAACAGTTTGATTAAAAGTATGGATAGCACTCAACAAGGTGCATCTACGCTGATATTGGCGCTATTTGTGGTTGTTGTATTAGTAACGGCTATGGCTGGACTGATACTTGGTCATAATTTAGGATATCAGCGAGGCTATCATACTATGAGCAAGGAAACACAACAGGCATTAACCAAAAGTAAAGAGGCGACTCAAGAACTTGAAGATTTGCGTTTAAGCAATAAAATTGCACTCAATCAAGCAGCGACTGCCAAGCAAGAGCTCGCGATAAGCTTGGCTAATGTAAAAAAGTTGAGTGAGAGTAAGCAAGAATTGACAGTTGAAAACAAAAAACTCTCACAGCTCAACGATGTGTATGCTGAGACCTTGAGTGGTAAGGGTGGCGTGCCATTACAGGTATTAGGCGCCAATATTAATCCATTGCCTGAAAATGCTTTTGAATACAAGTTCGACATTGGCATGTTGGCAAATGATGGTAGATCAAAACTTTTGACGCCAACGCTGATATTGCTTAATGATGATAACTTTGTAGAAGTGCCGCTGGATCACCCAGTTGAGATGATAGAAGGTATCGTGCGTATTCGTGGCCGTTTTATCATGCCATCAAACTTTAAACCATTACAAGTTAAACTCAGTTTAGAAGCTGATGGACAAGAGGTAGAGCAGCTTTATGATTGGAAGAATGGTGGTCGAGTTAATAATATGCCGCTATCACTTTTAGATTTACCAGAAGTCGATGATAGTCCCATCGAGCCGTAGCTGTATGCTTATTATCATGTCTGCTAATCTTTTTTGCTCTTTTTTATTTCTATTATAAACATACCTATTAATTTGCATTCTAATTATGATAAAACAAATGATATTACAGACCATGCCACTTGTTGCTGACTGGCACTTTCCCCATATGCCAGATGTTCGTGCGCAAGATGGTAATACAGACGATGATACCTCGCCACAAGCGGATGTACTAGTAGCAGAGCCTGAAGTGGCTAAACCGCCTATGTATGCAGTCGTGATGTATAATGATAATTATACGCCGATGGAATTCGTTGTTTATATTTTGCAGTCGGAATTTCGTCATAGCATGGATTCTGCCGTTGAGATTATGTTGACAATCCACAATAGCAGCAAAGGTATTGCAGGTATTTATCCAAAAGATATTGCTGAGACTAAAGCCAAAAAAGTAAATAGTTTGGCACATCGTGAAGGCTACCCATTATTGACTCAGATAGAGCCACATCAAGGCGAATAGAAATATTTTTCAATGTTTAACAAATACTAGTATTTGCAACTCCACCAAAGCCCTTAATTGTCATAACTATTACGAATAACTCATTTACATAGTGAGTTTGGTATATGTCCCACATCCCTACATATAGTATCCTTCATAATTAATTCAAAAAGTACAGACACCTATATCAAAAACGTTTAGCTTGTATACCGTACGTGTGCTCTTCTTTTTACTACAGTTTTTGTGGATGCTATCAGCTGATTGTTTTAATAAATTCTAAGTAATTTCTTTATATCTTATCATCCTCTTTTATTATTCTCTCATTTTTTTATCTATGGCATTCTCTACATTTTTATCGCTATTGATGTATATTCAAAGAAGTCGAAAATAGTTACAAAGCAGTTAGATGCAGAGTATGCCAGATAGTATATCTAGAGAGGATAACGCTGTAGCCATTGAGTGGTTCTTTGACTATAGACTATGCTTTGATACATTTTAATCGATGTTAATAGATTGACTCTGGCTAAGTATCGTGTTGAGATAAAGAACAGCGAATATGAGTTATCAAAAATCTTAATTGATGATAGGTAGGCAGTACCGTTATTTATATAGTGTTTTTCCAAT
>NZ_JBQSVP010000023.1:0-37727 GCF_052376345.1 Psychrobacter sp. AOP5-GZ1-6
CTCTCATTTGTTGCATAATCTTTGACACCTATTGGGTATAGTATGTAATTAGTTGACAGGTTATAAAGGAATGATTGATATCTATTAAGGTAATTTAAGCTATAAAGTAAGGTTATTGACAGTATACCTGACATTTATTAAGAAAAGCGACAGGGGCTCGCGTCCGAAACCTGGTGAGATTACGCTTGCGAACAAGGGCGTGTTATTTTTAGACGAGTTACCTGAGTTTGATCGGACGGTATTAGAGGTGTTGCGTCAGCCATTAGAAGCCAAGCAAATAACTATCAGCCGTGCAAATTCTCAAATGACTTTCCCTGCTAACTTTCAATTGGTCGCTGCTATGAACCCTTGCCCATGTGGTTATGATGGCGATGGTTCGGGGCGCTGCCGTTGTAGTGCTCAGCAAATTAAGCGCTATCAAGACAAGCTATCAGGGCCGTTGCTTGATCGCATTGACTTGCATATCACTGTACCTGCTTTACCGATTGCAGATTTGCAAAATGCACGAGCGGGAGAAGCCTCCGAACAAGTACGCCACAGAGTCTCGAAGGCACACGACTGTCAGATACAGCGTCAGGGTAAAGTGAACAATGAGCTTAGCCCTAGCGAGATTGACAAATATATCCAACTAGGAGAGGGCGAACAGCAGCTATTACAGCTGGCTCAGCAGCGCCTAAATTTATCTGCTCGTGGCTATCATCGAGTGTTACGAGTAGCTCGCACTATCGCTGACCTTGCTGATAGCGACACTATCACCAGTGCTCATGTATCTGAGGCGCTGAGCTATCGTAGTAAGTGACTCTATTACCACAAGATAAGTCCCACATTCCCAAAAGATAAGCTCCACAAGGTAAGCCAAACGAAATGCGACTAACCTTGTGAAAATTTTTGGGATTATGCTTGTTTAAGCAGGTAGTCTTGTAGCGTTTTAAAGCTATCAAATGCTTCGGTCGGATTCAATTCACGGATGTCTTGTCCATAGTTGTAGCCGTAAGACAGTCCAAGCGTGTCTATATTGGCGTTTTGTCCGGCCAATATATCGTTTCTAGAATCACCAATCATCACGGCTTTTTCTGATGAGATATTCAACGTCTCACAGACATGCAATAGCGGCGCAGGTTCGGGCTTTTTGGTTGAGAGGCTATCACCGCCTAGCACTTCACTAAACAAATCCTGCCAACCAAAGGATTGTAATATTTTTGGGACAAAACGAATGGGTTTATTGGTGACTAACGCCAGTGTATAACCTGCATCCTTCAGTTTCTTCAGTCCGCTATCGACATCTGGGTAAGCGACAGTTTTGCTACCACTAAGATTTTTATAAGCTTCAAAAAATACCTGCTCTGCGTGATCAGCCTCTTCGGGCGTTAGCTCGCCTGCTAATACTTCTACCTTACCCACTAGCGCGCGCTCGACCAGTAATCTTGAGCCATTGCCTATCCAGTTGCGTATCGTTTCGATAGGATAAGTCTCTTTGCCCAGCGTGGTTAACATAGCGTTAGTCGCATCAGCCAAATCAGGCACACTATCGATGAGTGTTCCGTCGAAATCAAAAATTAACAGTTGCTTATCCATTATTCCTCGCTATTTGAAACAGTTATATTTGTTATGTGTGTGGTATATAGTCAAAGAAACATAAAACCGATATGATTGTATTATGGTGTTACTGGTACAAATTTTACTTGCTTGCTGTATTCACAGAGGCTGCGAAAAATTTATCCCAGCAGCACTGTAGCGATTTAAACATACTTTGACTATAGAGCTTTGCACTATACCTTAGCACAGCCATCTTTTAGGGTGAGAGAGTTCACTTTTTTAATTTTTTAATATGACAAACAGAGGTAACTACTCAACCTCTTTATAACGTTCACGATGCTCTTTTTTCATTCTGAGATACTTTTTGTTCTCACGACACTCGTCCCATTTTTGTTTAAATATACGGGCAGACTCTGCTTTGATAGGATCTTCGACTTGCCGTGGTAGCTCGTCACGTCCATGCGCACCGCTTTGACCTTTTTTATCATCAGGGACAGCGCCTTTATATTTTTTGCCACCTTTGTGGTTGGCATAGCGGCGAGCACGGGTATAGCCCATTTGGATGAATTTACGAGCCATATCAGCACCGATAAAATCATCATCAGCCAAATAATCTAAAAACATTTGATAAATAGTATCGCTACTCTCGGTTGCGATATCAGGAGTAGCAAAGCGCCAGTGCGGTAGTATTTCCGATTTGTATGGCTCAACCAGTAACACGCCTTGCTCACCGCGTCCGACACGATACAATTCAGGCTGTGCGCGCAGATCTAAATGTTTATAATCCAAGTCGTAATCAAACTCTCGCATAATATCACCTGTTCAGCATATCGATATTTAGTATACTGAACCGAGTTGTTGAAAAAATAGCTTAAAAATGTTGTTCAGCTGTGACCATCAGGAAACCAATCATGAATAAAATATCTATCGCTTATTCGATTCTCATAAAGTCATTAAAAAATGTACTTATGATATCGACAGTACTGATGGGCCTACTAACCACTAATGCGGCCTATAGTGCGTGGTTCGAAAAACTGATTCCTGAAGGAGAGACGTACACCGTAAGCGAGATAGATCGTGATCAAGCATTTGTGATTGATGATTTTATTTATAATGCTCGTACGTCTTGTTTTTTAGCAGTGGGTGATCGGGTGGTATTTTTTGAAGGGCGTCATGGTATTGATTACCGTGCGACGGTTTATAGCTTAGATTCAAATGAGCGATGTGAGTTGTTATTAAACAAGCACGTGTAAAGGTGGTTTAAAATATCCTTAGGTATAAAATCCAAACATAAAAAAAGCCCCAAACACAATGTCTGGGGCTTTTTAGAATTCTTAAACGAATGGTGGCTCGAGGCAGGTTCGAACTGCCGACACACGGATTTTCAATCCGTTGCTCTACCGACTGAGCTATCGAGCCGTCTTCGTTGAGGCGCTATTAAACTAAATATAAGCGCTACTGTCAAGTAGTTTTTGCATTATATCTGATAAAAGACGATAAATAGTCAGATATGGGCAAAATTAACCGTATCAGCGCTCGATTCAGTCTTTTACCCGTAGTAGCTCATACTCGCTCATAATACGATGAATGTCAGTATCTGCAGGGACAAACTCACGTACTCCTTTCTTTACTTCGGCATCATAGACCATTTTAATAAACTTGGCATCAATGGCACGGCCACGGTTTTGCGCATGCACCGTTAAATACTGCAAGCGCTTAGCATTGGTCTGTCCATCATCAAAACAGGCGACCGCAGCGATCGGCTTATCATTGAACATACCGACATAGAGATACTGCCCACGCTTAAACCCTTGCTCAATGAGACTGAGTACCTCTGTGCCGCTAGGCTGAGTGTCTTCGCTGTCATACAAAGCGTGCAGGCGTTCTGCTAGCTCGTTTTCGCGGGCAGGTTTTTTAATCAGTGGTGCATCCAAGCTATTGATAGCGATCGCTTCTAAGGGCATGGTGGAGTCCTATAATTGTATATAGCATGACATCATAGCACTGTCATCGCCTATGATTAATAAAACTAAAGTCACTATTTTAGCAGAATGACGTAAATTTGTGCGTGGTTTACGGCTTGGACATAGCAGTAAATGTTAGGGTTTGCTATGATGAAGGTAGACAACGCCTAAGGCGTGTAGACAATAATATTGTTCGTATCATACGTAACCATTGATAGATTTTTTTGTTATTCACTTATTTAAAGACTGGGCCGTATTATCGTCCTATTTTATTGACCGCTTTTCACTGATAAAAAACTGATAGAGAGTAGCCATGACAGCCAACGCAACTGAGCAAAATGCACCAAAAAATGCAAACTTACACGGCCGCCCCGAGCGCATCGCGACCGTTGAGCGTATCACTGCCGAAACGCAAATCACTTGTACCGTCAATCTTGATGGGACTGGTCAAGGCACGGTAGACACTGGTGTACCATTTTTGGATCATATGATTGATCAAATCAAGCGTCATGGTTTGTTTGACTTAGAGATTAAATGTAACGGCGATACTTTTATCGATGATCACCATAGTGTAGAAGACACTGGTATTACGCTTGGACAAGCGTTTAATAAAGCATTGGGTGACAAAAAAGGCATCCGTCGTTATGGGCATTTTTATGCGCCACTCGATGAGTCATTAACCCGTGCGGTTGTTGATCTGTCAGGTCGTCCTGGCCTGCACATGGATATCCCTTTTACTCGCTCGCATGTGGGTAAATTTGATGTTGATCTGTTTAGCGAATTTTTCTATGGCTTCGTCAACCACTCGTGGATGACTGTGCATTTGGACAATTTGAAGGGCAAAAACAGCCATCACCAAATCGAGTCTACCTTTAAAGCATTTGCTCGCGCCCTGCGTATGGCTTGCGAATATGATGAGCGTGCGCTAAACACCTTGCCATCGACCAAAGAGGCGTTTTAATGGCTAAAGTAATCAAAGTAGCACTATTAGATTATGGTATGGGCAATTTGCATTCCGCCAGTAAAGCACTGTCAGTGGTCGGGGCAGACGTCTCTATCACCAACGACCCAAAAGTCGTCGCTGCAGCAGACAAAATCGTTTTCCCTGGTGTCGGTGCCATGCGTGACTGTATCGCTGGCATGCATGAGGCAGGAATTGATGAAGTCATACGCGACGCTGTATTTAACAAACCTGTCATGGCCATCTGTGTGGGCATGCAGGCACTGTTTGCGCAGTCTGCTGAAAATGGCGGTACCGACTGTCTTGGCATCTTAAAGGGCACGGTAGAGGCATTTGACCCGACGTGGACAGATCAGCAAGGTGCAACGATAAAAGTACCGCATATGGGCTGGAATACCATCAGTGGTATGGATTTTGATCATCCATTATGGACTGGTATCGAAGACAAGGCGCATTTTTACTTTGTCCATAGTTATTACTGCGAGCCTGCCGATCGCTCACAAGTGGCTGCGGTATGTGACTATGGTCAGCCGTTTTGTGCCAGTGTTATCCAAGATAACTTATTTGCAACGCAGTTCCATCCAGAAAAGAGCCACACTGCTGGCTTGCAGCTGTTAAAGAACTTCGTCGAGTGGGATGTGTAAATTCGGATGTGTCCTAAATCTGAATCATAAGGGTTAAATAAGCTAAAAATAGCCAAATCGTTACCAAACTGCATCAAGCAACTTGTTAATATCTCGATATTATCTGTAATGACTTTTTCATTTGGCTGCCATTTGTCTCCTTTTTCAAAATGACTTCTTTTTTAAAGTGACTTTTTTTAAAGTGAGGACACGCCCTAGATATTTGATTTGGCAGTCGAGTGGGTTATGTTTTATCCTCGCGCAAGAGAGTTTGCATGGTCGCAAGCTCTTTTTTGTGTTTAGTTGTTTGCTACTGGTTTATATTTGGAATATATCGTGGATTTTACCGCCTTTAAAATGAGTATTATCGAAGCGACAGGGCTGGCAAAAGATGCCTTGCATATCTATGTCGGTGTCGGTGTGTATTTGCTGTGTCTAGTGCTACTGCGACCTATCATCAAAAGCCAAGGTATTCGAGCGTTTGTCGCTTTGATTGTCATGACTTGTATTGCGCTGTTGGGTGAATATCTGGACAATCGAGAAACGATTGAATCGCTAGGTCTAACGGGTTTAAACCGTAAACAGATTGTCGCGAGTATTCGTGATCTGATTAATACTTGCATGCTGTCCTATGTGCTGTATGGCTTAAACAAATGGACGAAGATATTTCGTTCGTCTAACTCCTCAAGTAAACTATTAAAGCAGCGCTAACACGCCGAAGCAATTTTCTGTCAAATGCTAATAAAGTGAACTTAAGTGGGATTTTTATGGTATAAGGTTCATAAAATACATAGCAGTCCATATCATGCCTTCATTTAAAATACCTACTCATATTTTTTCTTCTATCGTTCTATGTCTAATGACATTTAGCTATCATTCAGCAGTGGCAAATCAAGACGTCATCATCGACCTCAATAAACCCATATCGGCAGCACTTTTGGCACAATACAATCGTGATGGTATCGAGATTGACTATGATGATACGATTGTATTGAAGCAAGTCTACGTGACGGCAAAAGATGGAGCAATCGCACGTCAGTTACCAAGCGGCGCTGCTCGAAAGGTGAAAAGCTATATCTTTGGTGAGAAACTAGACGTCATTGAAGACAATAAAGAGTGGTACGGTATCAAAGCGGTGGTACATAGGGAATATGAAGATGATGAGGGTCGACACGTCTCTGCTAATCAAGATGAGAAAGTCTATATCAAAAAAAGTGATGTTGGTACCTTTGATAAGGTGGTATTGACTGCTGAAGACTTAAACATACTAGCGTATCTATCCGTCGGCGAAGATTACGAGTCTTTTGAAGATGGGAAAGCACTTAACGACTACCTGAAAATAGAGCTGATTGATAAGGCTTTTTTTGAGAAAAAACGTCCACTTGCCGTTGATATTTTATCAAAAGATGAAAGTATTAAAAAGAGAAATGGGGTGATATCCATTCCAACTGCTGGCAAGGTAGTAACGTTCACTGATAAGAATGTAGATAATGATGGGTATCAGATTTTTGAGTACGTAGGTCAGATTGCCCCGTTAAATCAGTATTTGGTCAGTGGAGGTTACTGGGAAAGCGGTGACTATAAGATGATTGATAAAAATTCGGGTGAGACGACGCAGACGTTTATAGATTATCCTCATATCTCGCCCAATAAAAAATATATCATCTCAGCCTATACCAACCCATATGAGCAATACACCGATCTAGAGCTGTATAGAATTAAGGGAACAGACATCATCCCGATTATGAGTGCAGGATTTATGCATTGGATGCCTATGGAGGAGCCAAAAGACATATTTTGGGCAAGAGACGGCTATTTATATTTAGCGGTTACTCATAGCGCCGCCTTCTGGAAAGAAAACGGCAACTTTAATGATCTTAATGATACTTTTCAATATATTAGGATAAAGGTAAATCTATAATTGTTAGGCTAAATACTAGCGAGTAGCATCGTAAATGCGCTCAAAGTTGTTTTCAGTAAACTCAAAACAGAAGTATCCACTATCCTCATCACGATAAGCAGAGATATCTCCCTCTATACAGAATTCGTTAGAATCTTTAGAAAAACTTAGTTTTTTATAATTAACTAAGTATCTAAAAGGATAAACTATTTGAGTTTCTGGGTTTATAACAACTAAATAACCAAAGTTATCTTTCGGAAATACTAAAATTTTATTTTTATCAAAATTGATAGTCTTGTCAGCATTTTCATAAGATATTTGATTATATTCGTCGCAGAAGTCTTCTACAGCATAGTCATATCGGCATTCCTCATTGCCATGAATCAAAACTTTATAGTTGGCGCTATCGGAATGTACAGAGCTACAGCCAGACATTAGAAGTAAGACTATAGCTGATATAAATCTCATTTAATGATTCCTAAAGTAATGTGATGGCGGTAACTGGCGTAAAGACTTTCGAATACTTTTATACTAGGTTTGATTGCAACTCTCAGCTCACTTGCAAAGCCTATTTTGTATCATACAATTCACGCACCACTTCACCAATCGCTTTGATACCATCAGTCAGCGTCTGCTCGTCAGCCGCGATACTCATGCGAACACACTCATGTGCGTGCTGATAATCGCTGACATCGACACCAGGGAAAAAATACTGACTTGGCACAATAAGCGTGCCTTTTTCTTTGAGACGTTCGTATAGCTCAAGCGTACTAATCGGTAAGTCTTTAAACCACAACCATAAGAAAATCGCGCCTTCAGGCTTATGAATCATCAGTGGGTAATCACCCAATGCTTCTTTTAACAGCTTCACAGCTAGGTTCGCTTGCTGTTGATAAAACGGTTTGATATCGTCATCTGATAATTGCTTGATACGGTCGTCTTTTACTAGTGGTGTGGCAATCGCTGCACCAAAACGCGTCGGCGCTAGATTGACCACGGCATTCATCGAGCTAACGGCAGCGATGACTTCAGGAGCCGCAACGATGATACCCGTACGCATACCAGGCAGGCCAATCTTAGAGAGGCTAAAGCATAGAATCGTATTGTCGTCCCACGTTAGATTGACATCAGAGTAGATGATGTTAGGGAAGGGCATGCCGTAAGCGTTATCGATGATAAGCGGTATGTCATAACGTTTGGCAATCTCGGCCAGATGCGCCATTTCGTCATCGGTCAGCACGTTGCCAGTTGGGTTGGTCGGGCGTGAGCAGCAAATCGCACCGATACGACCTTCCTGTAGTGCTGGCAAGTTCTCTAATGCGTCAAAGTCCACACGATATTTAAAGAAGCCGTCCTCGCCATCATGAGTCACTTCATCGATATGTGGCAGTACGGCCGTGAAATGCTGACCTTCGACATGCACGTCGCTATAGCCGATATACTCAGGGGTCAATGGCAGTAGAATGGACTTGTCGATAGATTCGCTTGTTTTATCTTGATTGCTTTCATCAGCGAAAGCGCCGCCAAACAGATTAAACAGATAGAAAAACGCATTCTGTGAGCCATTGGTCAGGGCGATGTTTTCTGAGGTGAGGTTCCAATCATAATGACGGTTAAAGAAGCCAACCAAGGCTTCGATAAAGGCGGCATCCCCTTGCGGATTAGAGTAGTTTGCCATGCTGATAATCGCGCTACTATTGGGCACGCCTGCGTCATTGTCATTACCAAGCGCTTTATAAGTCTCTAGGAATAGCTCGTTGACGGCATCAATTTTGGCAGGGTTACCACCGCCCAGCATATTGACTGGCTGATCGCTTTTTAGCGCGTCGCCTAGATCGTCCATCAATTGTGAGATGCCAGTAGGCTGGGTAAATTTTTGACCGAACTTTGAGAATTTCATAAGACTACCATGCTGTTTTGGAGGATGTTGTAATAAGGAATTTGATTGATAAAAGTTAGGCTAGTATAGCAAATGAGGGCTAGGTAATCCCCCCAATAAATAAGCAAACTGCATGGCTGATATTGGTTTATATGCTGATACGTTGAACGAATCAAAAAACGCCCTCTAAATGAATAGAAGGCGTTTTGGGTTTGTGAGGCTAAGAAAATTTCTAGTAGGGGTGTTTAGAAAAGGAGTAAATAACTAGTCAATAAATTTTATTTATTGAGTAAGGTGCTAGTTTAATATTAGTTGTTCCGAAGCAAGAAAAAGGAATTATTTATTTAAAATAGTAGTATCTTCCAAAGCTTCTAGTTATTCAAGAATATTCTAAATCGGCAAAAGCAAGATCTTTAACTACATTAGGCATATATCCTGTAAGAGCTGGTTGGTTATCTAAGCCTAATAAGTTATAGATTTGGCCCCCTATACCAGGAACAACTTCACCTTCCTTATTTTTTCTATCGTCTATAGCGAAACAAATAAACTCAAATTTACTAGAAATTTCCTTTGGAAAAGCGTCCTTTAATTTTTGTTCAGATTTTTCATGAGCTACAGGTGACAGAATATATATTTTATTAATCTTATTAATTTTGTCTAACATCTCAATAAGGTTAGTACGAACCACACAGCTACCTGACATAACAGATTTAACGATTATAACATTATCTATATCTTCATAGTTTGGTTCAATAAAGCTATGAAGAATTGGTGCTACGCTAGTTTGGCTAGGTAACTGGTAATGATGATTCCAAAATACAGCGAGTTTAGTATTTACCTTATTGCTTTTCAATGTAGCTGATACGCCATACTGGAGATAATCAGCATCTTCGGCAGTTGAAACTACAATAGCCTCAGTACTTTTATGTTTTATAAAATCAGGTAAAATAGCTTCAGCTAGGAGTCTACCTAACTCTTTCATAGCTGACTGATATAATTTAGGCACATCTGAGCTTTCCAAAAGACAGTTAAGTTGCTTTTGTGCTTCAGGTGTAGCAATAGAGGTGTAAATTCTACTCATTTTATCTCTCCCATATTGGAGGATTCTAGAGATTTCATAATATTATAACCAGTAACCGACAGCATCAAGCTCACTAATTCTTGAATATTTGTAGTGCTCTTCATTACGGATTCAGGAATTTCTCTTAGAAACTGTGCACTACATGTTACCTTCATTCCGTTTACATCAAGGATCAACTTGTCATAGTTTAAACTATACACAACACAATGTGAATATTTTGTCAATATTTGTTGTACCCAATTAGGAATTTTAGCAGTGTGGGTACGAAATTTTATGAAAGGATTTGGGTTCGCATCAGACTCTGCTTGCTTGAAAATATCTTTAATAGTTTTATGCTTTCCAGCCTGCAAAACGCCATTTATTAAGATAGCAGCATAATCACACTCAGAACTAGAAGGACGTTCGATAAGTTTGGCAATATATTGATACAAATCAGTATTGCGAACTAGGTCATATATGTTTGGGTAAAACTCAAAGTATTCACAAGTATCATTATTCTTTAAATCAATAGGGATTCTCTCTTGGTTCTCTGAGGCATGTTTTTTGCTCGAAACTAATAAGCAGTTCTCCGTGGTGTCAACCTTAAAAAGATTAGCATCAATACTTCTTTGTTTTCGGAAACGATTGCTAATCTCATCTGTCCACTTAGCCGCATCTCCAGACGAATTTTTAGCTTGAAAATTGTACTTTGTACTTATCTCATAGTCAATATGACAAATATCATCTACAAAACCAATGACTTGAGAATCAACGATTTGATTAGCACAACTATGAGGGTACTTATTGGCTATTTCAAAAGTTTTATAAAGCAAGAATTGGTTTTCGTAGTCTCTGCCTTTTTGATTGTTATTTCCGCCTTTACTGATGTTTTTTAGATTCTTAGAGCTTTCTTGGCCGAAGTTCTTGTGTACAAAATCTATAACTTCCTCTTTACTCGGTATATCCATAAAAACCCTATTCGCTAGAAATATTTTGGTATGTCAATATATATGATGGCTATTCTACTAGCAAGTGTTGAGTAACATAAGGTCGGTCTATTTGTTTAGGTCTTGAAATTAAAGGTTAAATTATAAAAAGACTTAGAATTTTCACTAAACCATCGCCCTTACCCGCGCCATAATTCCGCGCCCAATCACCAATCTCACATATATAATAGCAATGGCAAACAGCAAGGCAACTAACGCAATGCCGCCAAGTCCTAAGTTTGCCCACGGCACACTAAAGCGTAGATTGAACCACTGAGTAACCGCTAGCCAAGCACCGCCAGTGGCGATAATCACCGCAAATGTCGCCGCACTAATCCCAAGCACACCCAGCTCTAAGATATTGAGCATATACAAGTCACGCTTTTGCATACCCAGTAGTCTAAACGACGCACTCTCTTTCATACGATCTTGTGACGTAGAGAGTAGCGAGCTGATGAGCACCATGATGCCCGTCAGCAAGGCGAGCAAAGTAAAGATATACACCAAGCGGCTCATCTGCGCGACCAACCCTTGGACTTGCTCCGCGATAATCGTACCGTCGATACTGGTCACAGCGGGGAATTCGCGTACCAGCTCACCTTGCAGATCAGGGATATCATCGGCAGAGACATGCGCCGTCGCAAATTGGATTTGCGGTGCGCTAGCCAGTATTTCAGGCTCAAACAAGAAGTAGAAAAATGGACTCGGGCCACGCTCGAAACGCGAGCGAATACTGGTAATCTCTCCGACCAACTCGATACCTTGAATATTGAAGCTGATTTGATCACCCATGCCGACATTTAGCATCTCGGCTGCCGTGTCCAAAATAGACAGCGGCTGCACTTGCGAAATCGCAGAGGCACTCGCATCCTGATTTTCAATGGGAGTATAAAGCGCATCGTCAGTCAGCGACTCAGTAATGAACTCTGTGTCCATGATCGTATCGGAATAACTTAAATTGAACACGCGAGTCGGGTCGTCTTCGCCTTCAGGCGCGTCGATATCTTTGGGTTCGACACCGTTAGCCGTGCCAATACGTGCTCGAATCACTGGATAATAAGTGACAGGCTCTTTGATAATACTGTCTATCTTGTCGTGCTGATCGGTCTGTACATCCAATAAAAATAGATTTGGCGCATCTTCAGGATACGCATTGATAAACTGCTCATTGATACTATGGTTAATCGACGTGATAAGGGTCAATACCGCAACGGATAATGACAATGTCACAAAGAACAACGCTGACTGATTGCCTTTACGCGCTAGATTATGAATCGCAATACGCTGCATCCAGCTGATTTTTTTGCCAGTGGCGATGCGCGCCAGCAGCTTGAGCCAACCACGTGCCAGTGCCCAAAATACCGCAATGAATACAATCAACCCAACCAGTATCTGCGCGCCCAATGCTAAAGATTGCACTTCGTAAGCAAGGAAGGCGTAGAGGCCGATGAGTAGTAATCCATAGCGTAAGAATGGTATCCGCTGCTGCCAAGACAGGCGTTTTGATGATTGATCAGACGCTTGATTTAGCAATACCGCAGGCTTTGTACCACCAAGCGCGCGCAGACTACGCTGGGTAATCAGTAGCGTCATGACAAGGGCGATGACGATGGTTTTGAAGATACTAATCGGATTAATAGCCAGTCCCAGATCTGCTGGCAGTATGGCCGTCAGATACGGTTGACCAATTTTGAGCAGTACAAGGCTCAGCGACACGGCAGCGACGCAGGCCAAGGCTGCCATGATTAATAGCAGCCAATAATAGCTACGTTTAATCGAACGATTGGTCTCACCTAGCGCCATGCGTATGGCATCGTTAGATTGCTGCTTGGACACAAACGCAGTAATCACTCCATACATGGCAACCGCAGACAATAAGAGAACAGCAATGACTAGCAATTTTAGGAACATCAATACATTGTCAGAGATGCGTGAGACAGATGTCTCCTCTGAGGTAGAGTCAGACAGCTCAATCTCAGGATAATTGACCAGCATCTGTGTCAGCTGTTCACGCTGAGTGGCGATCGCTTCAGGCGTACCTGCCATCTCGATTTGATAACTGACTCGGCTGCGCTGCCCCATGAGATTGGTCGATTCTAATGCGTCTTGCTGCATCATGACACGACCACCGAAGCCAAAGGCGGTCAGCGGGCGATCTGGTTCTCTAATCAACTCATCACTAATGGTGAATTTTCCCTCACCAATAGTGATGCTGTCACCGATATCGACGTTTAGGCTTCTCAGCACTTCCGGCGCGACGACCACGCTATCGGTACTCAGCTGCTCGGAGAGTGGCTTGCCCGACGCCAGCTCGACGTTACCATATAGAGGATAAGCAGCCGTGACGCCTTTAATACGAGCCAACAGCGTTTGGTCTGCTGCGACCAACATGGCGTTGAATTGATAATCATAAACCGTTTGGCTATCAGGCAATGTCTGGACTTGTGCCAAGACTTCCTCAGGCCATGCTTGGTTGCTTTCTAGTATTAAATCACCACCGACGAGCGCCAGCTGATTGTCATTGACATAGGTATTTACTGACTGTTGGATAGAGTCCAACGTCAGATAAGTGGCAAGCGATAGCATCAACGTGAGTAAGAATAGCAGCGGATATACCCAGCGTCGCCACCAGCTGCGAGACAAAGCCTGTGCACCTAACGTACGAGTACTGAAAGGGTTGCTACTTTTGTCTTGCGTCAGAGCGTCGGTGTTGCCATTGGTATCTATAGAAGGCTTATCCATTAGCAGCTGATCCATCTATGATGCCATCATGCATCGTAATGACGCGGTCTGCCATCTCAGCCAGTGCAGGGTCATGGGTCACGACCACCAATGCCGAACCGACTTGCTGTCGTAAATCTAACAATAGCTGCATGACTTGATCGGCGTTTTGCTCATCCAAGTTACCCGTAGGTTCATCAGCGAATACGATTTTTGGATGCGATACCAGTGCTCGGGCGACAGCAGTACGTTGCTGCTCACCGCCAGATAATTGGTTGGGTAAACTGTCTCGTCTGTGACCGAGGCCAACAGCGTCGATTAATTCATCGACTCGTGCAGGGTTTGGCTGCCGTGCGATATCTAGCGGAAAGGCAATATTTTCAGCTACTGTCAAGGTTGGCAATAGGTGAAATGACTGGAACACAAAGCCCATATCACGCTGACGGATAGCCGCTAGGGCATCTTCATCAAGGCTACTGAGCATTTGACCTGCCAGCTCGACAGTGCCATTGTCTGGGTAATCTAATGCTGCTAATAGTCCTAATAAGGTCGATTTACCAGAGCCAGACTTACCCATGATGACCACAAACTCGCCTGCATTGATATAAACGTTTACGTCTTTAATGATGGATAATGTTTGTTCACCGACTTGCACAGTTTTGTTTAAATGCGAGGCGGTCAATAAGGCTTTTTCTGTCGTGCTAGGCGGTGCTTTGTCAGCAGAACGTGATGATGTCATTGCATGGTCTCAGTTGGCGCGTTAGTAGTGGTTGACGCTGTTGCATCAGCGGTATTGCTGGCTTGCAGCTTTTTAAGCTCAGGCTTTAAAATAGGTAAGATATTGTCATTGACGATAATCGTGTAGCCATCTTTGGTCGGGTGAATGGCATCTGCTTGGTTGAGATCAGGATCACCGCCCACGCCTTCTAAAAAGAAAGGAATAAGGGGGACATTCATATCCTCTGCTACACGAGGGTAGATGTCTGAAAACGCAGAAACATAGTCATTACCTAGATTGTCATAGATCGACATGCCACCCAAGATTACCTCACTGCCATTATCCTGTAGACGCTTAACTGCAGTACGGATGTTCTCCTCAATGGTCGCTACATCTAGGCCACGCATGGCATCATTGGCACCAATCGTCAAGATAGTAATATCAGGTTCGGTCTGCGCCACCCAATCCAGTCGATTGACCAAGCCAGTGCTGGTTTCACCACTCAAGCCTGAGTTAATGACCTTGGCATTGGTATAGCCGAGCTCTTTTAAGCTGGCTTCTAATTGCGCAGGATAGTTGGCATCACTATCAACACCAAGACCTTCAGTCAATGAATCGCCAAGCGCTAATATCGTCAGTGGCGAGGTGATCTGTTGTCCGTCTGTAGACTCAGCCGCTACTTGATTGTTATTGGTTTGAGCATTGGCGGTTGACGCCTCAGTGTTTTCTGAATCAGCACTTTGTACATCAGTGCTTTGTAAATCAGTGCTTTGCGAGCTGGTATTTTGCGCATCGGTAGCGTCAGTTGGCTCGGAGCTGTTTTGGCAACCAGCGATGACTAACGCTATGGTTAGCGTTGCCATTGCTGGCAGATGTCGAGAAAAACGAGAAGGTAGATTCATAATAGTTATTCTGTCTTATATGTAATTTAAACAGTGTAGCAAAATAAGAAGAATATCAATATTATCCTAAGGTTACTTTATCTAATCGTAAATATTAAAACTTTTTACCATCGACCATAACAGGACGACTGACCAGCCAAGCGATGCCGACATTAACCACCATTAATATCAAAATAAGCAGCAATGGTAAATCCCAATTCCCCGTCACTTCATGTAACCAGCCAGTACCTAATGGTCCAAAAAACGCAAGGACATAACCGACTGCTTGCGCCATACCTGACAGCTCACTCGCTTGATTGGTCGTATAGGTGCGCATAGAGAACAACATCATACATAGGGTAAAGATTGCCGCACAGCCCATGCCCATCATGCCTGACCATAACCATGCTAAGTCAGTTGAGAGGTAACTGACACCCAATATGCCAATGACATTTAGCACAGCGGCAACCACTGCTAACGCTTGAATAGGGCGACCACGGTTGACGAGCCACGTTAAGCTCAAAATAGATAACGGTGCCATAAACTGAAATACGGAGCCCATTTGCCCCGCCTGTACCGCTGACAACCCTTTACTGGCCCAAATGGAAGGTAAGAAGCTGGCCACGGTATAAAACAATAAAGACTGCAAACCCATCAGTACCGCGATCTGCCAAGAAAACGGCATACGCCATATTGATATGTCGGAAGCGCTTGACGTTGGTAGGAGTGCTGCTTGATGGTTAGATGATCCCAAACGCACCCGTAAAAACCCCCACAGTACGAGGGCGAGGATGCCCAATATGGCCCAGCCACCAAGTGCCCACTGCCAACCTGCCTGCTCAGATAACGGTAATATTACACCTGCGACGATACCTGCTGATATAGTCATCGTGAGACTTAACGCACCAGTAATCAGCGGGATATGTTGTGGGGTACGCTGCTTAATAACTGGTGCTGCTAACGTATTGGCAAAACCGATAGCCAGTGTCAATAATAACGTACCTGCCAAAAACCAATGCCAAGTTGGCACAACACTACGAATAATCATCCCTGTGGTCAATAGCGCAATCACTATAATAAGCGTATTTTCTAGCCCAAACCGCTTGCCAATCATTGGTGAGACGAGTGCGCCAATAGCAAAAGATAGCATGGGTACCGCACCCAGCCAGCCAATTTGTGTCTCTGAGATATGGAGTGCGTCTTTTACCACTGGTGCAATAGAGCCTAGCGCCACGATAGGCGCTCGCATGTTGCTGGCAAGTAGAACCATGGCACATAACACAAGCCAAAAAATAAAGCGTGAAGAGGGTGGCTTCAATGGCGAGGCATTGTCAGAATGAGGCTGTGATGGCAAATTAATTTTTGAGTTAGAAGAGGTAGGCATAGCAGCACGATTATTATTAGAATAAGAAAAAACACGTCATTTAACAGCACTGAAGAATCATTGCTTGCAAATGACACCAAAGAAAACGCACACCAAAAGTGGCTGATATCGTAAACTAAAATCGTAAATTAGAAAGTATTTATAGAACGTAAGAGATACGAGCTTGCCATCTTATTAAGCAGGGTAGATATAATATAAGAGTGGTAACTTTGAAAAGTGTATTGCGATCTGAGTCATACTATAAAGCATAACACAATAAAAATAGTGCCAGCCTATTTCAAAGGACGTGGCACTATTATAAGAACAGATATCAGGCAAATACTAGAGTGTGTAACATTTTAATATGGTACTGGCAGTGGCTATTTTTTAGGCAATACACAGTAAAATTTTGATACCTAATCATTGTCATTCTAGGTTAGACAATTTTACATTGAGTTTATACTGACTTGCCTAACTGAGCCGCTTTAAGCGCGTTTTCTTGTTGTTCAGCGACGATAGAATCGCACTTATTGGGATCATCACCGCAGTATGAGCATTTTTCGTTACCCATCAGTTTAGCAACACCACCACAAGACCCTTTAAGTGGTTTCTTTTTTACCATATAACCGATGCCCATAAAGACAAAAAACAGGACGAATACAGCAAATGTAATAGCGAGCATGGGAAGCAATTGGCTAAGCATGGTGAGCACCTCAGTTCTCAAAAATAGGGTAGTTATCTTTATGATAACGATACATCTTAAATATTATCTATATATTTAAAGATTATTTACATACTTAATAAAATAAGTAGTATCTAGGGCGTATCACCAATTAGATTATGAGCATTAAAATTTAGCCATTTTAAAGCCATAAATTGCATCAATGTGCTAATTAATTGCACACCCTAGATAGCAGTATAACAAATTTTTGTTTCACTCGTTTATACCTATGGTGTTCGTTCATTATTAGACATAAAGTCTAAAGCTTTTTATCAGCGCGTAACGCTTGCATCGCAGGTGTTTCTACCACGTGCCAATCGTCGATACTGTCATCAGTATGACTCGTTTTTGCCTCATCGGTTAAGACGACAAACATGGCTGCTAGGTTTTGTGCTTTAGCAATCTCTAGTGCTTTATGATATGGCATTGCCGTCAAGGCCGTCGCCCATGCATCGGCTAGTGCCACGGAATCTGCAGCAACAGTCACTGAAGGTGCGCCACCAGCGATAGGCTTTCCAGTAGATGGGTCAATCGTGTGGCTATAGCGCTTGCCATCAAATATCACCGAATTGCGATAGTTGCCAGATGTGGCTAAATGCATTTTATTATTAGTATTTATAGGCTGGCGAATCACTGATATCGTCTGACGTTCGCTGACGGTACTGCCTTGAATTGGCGCATCAATTGCAATTTGCCATGGCTGCTGTTGATTATTAACACCAGCTGTCGAAATCTCTCCACCGATCTCTACCATATAGTTACGAATTTTGTAATCGTCTCTCAATACGTCAGCGATCACATCGACGCCATAGCCTTTGGCAACGGCTGAAAAATCAAGCCCGATACTATCTTTGGTCTTATAGACGGTTTGGTCTTTTTTTATAATACTATCAAAATCTACCAATGCTTTTGCTTGAGCAATCTCTACGGCAGTTGGCGGACTTTGTAAGCGATCCACTGTCATAGTGCTACCAAAGCCCCATGTTTCTACTAAGGGCATGACGGTTGGGTCAAATGCACCGTTAGACTGCTGATAGACTATACGTGAGACATCAAGCACACGGCTGAAATCTGCATCGATAGGGGTAGGCGTGTCTTTACCCAACTGATTAAATTTAGAAATGGTCGAGTCTGTTTGATAGGTAGACATACTGTCATTGATTTGCTTTAGGCGCTTATCAATCGATGCTTGTATAGCCGCTTCATCGACATCAGTAGGCAGCTGATAACTGATATGATAGCTAGTACCCATGGTCTCACCAGCCAGATAATCGTAATCTAGCGTTTTTTGCTGGCAAGCAGTGAGACTAAGCACACCAGCGAGAGCAATGGCGCCATAGCCTGTGTGAATCATTTTGTTAGAAATTATGGTCGTTTTCATAAGCTTTTTGCTATAGCAGGAAGGTGAGTGATGCTTTGAATAAGGTGCTTATTCTACACCTCTTGCCACCAATAACGCCAATCGCTTTGAGCGTAAAAAGTACTTGTACTCATCATGCTAGGGTGTGTCTTCATTTTTATCATCAGTTAGATGACTATCGAATAAGCGAAAGATACGTCCTAGATACTCGTAGCTAATACCACGGGGCTATATTTGGAGATTTTGTAAAAACTGTCTTTATCGCTTTTTTATGTCACTTCTGACTCACGGATGAGTTTATAAAGCTTGGGCGGTGATAATCGATTGACTCTGGTCGCCAGTTTCTCTTTAGTACCGGCCACGATGATATATTCTTCATCTTTAGTCAGTGCTTTTACGACTTGCTTGGCAAATGCAGCCGTGGTCAGTCCGTTACTGGTTGCTTCATCCATCGTGCCTTGCGTGCTGCCGTCGCCAGTCAAAGCATTTATAGAGACATTGGTTTGAATAAACCCTGGGAATATTGTCGCGACCTCTATTCCTTGTTCATACAGTTCAGCGCGTAGACTGTTTGCCCACATATGAAGCGCGGCTTTGGCTGCACCATAAGCACCGCGATATTGTGTACCTAACAACCCTGCTACACTTGATACCATCACCACTTTACCACCGCCTTGTTCGAGCATATCTGGTAATAGCAATCTGGTCAGACGGGTTTGCGCAAAATAATCTATCTCCATGATTTTGCGTTCGACGTCTTCAGTTGTGTCCATGATAAGCGAGCGTTGACTGATACCAGCATTGTTAATAAGCCAGTCAATTTTTCCTGCTTGTTGCTGAGCAGACTTATAGGCTTCGTTTGTTTGATTGGCATCGCTAATGTCAAAAGCTACGATGAAGTGTTTCTTACTTTGTTTACAGCGTTTTTTAACAGCCTGTAGCTTTGCTTCATCACGCCCGCTCAGAATAATTGTTGCCCCACGTTTGGCAAAGGCAATGGCTAGTGCTTCACCAAGACCATTAGAAGCCCCCGTTATCCAGATAGTTAATGCATTATATTTGGTTTTCATAAGAATCCTTTCTCAGGCTAATAAACAATTAATAATATAGGATAAAGAAGAGCGTTTGATATTTAGATTTGTTGTTTTATTCTTTAAGGTAAGTTATTTAGCAATAAAAAAGAGCCTCAAGTGAGGCTCTTTTTTTATGTACTTTACAAACTATTTTTCTACTTAACCACCGAAGTCATCAAGCATGATGTTTTCATCTTCAACACCTAAGCTGTGCAACATGTCGATGACGGCTGCATTCATCATTGGTGGCCCACACATGTAATACTCACAATCTTCTGGGTTTGGATGGTTTTTCAGATACTCTTCTAACAATACGTTATGGATAAAGCCAGTATAGCCGGTCCAATTGTCTTCAGGTAGAGGATCTGATAATGCGACATGCCATTCAAAGTTAGCAAACTCTTCTTGCAGCTGATCGTAATCTTCCACATAGAACATTTCACGAATAGAACGTGCACCATACCAAAAGCTAATTTTGCGGTCTGTGTGCAAGCGTTTTAGCTGATCGAAAATATGTGAGCGCATCGGTGCCATACCTGCACCACCACCAACAAAAATCATTTCAGCTTTAGTCTCTTTAGCAAAAAACTCACCATAAGGACCAGATACAGTCACTTTGTCACCAGGTACTAGACTGAATACCCAAGAAGACATTTTGCCTGGTGGAATCCCATCAGGACCACGTGGCGGTGGACTAGCGATACGGATGTTGAACTTGATAAGACCTTTTTCTTCTGGGTAGTTTGCCATTGAGTAAGCACGAATAACTGGCTCATCAACTTTTGAAACATATTTAAAGATGCCGAACTTTTCCCAATCTTCACGGTACTCTTCTGCGATATCAAAGTCTTTATAGTGTACTTCATGCGGTGGCGCTTCCAACTGTACATAACCACCAGCACGGAAATTAACTTCTTCACCTTCTGGGATTTTAAGTACCAGCTCTTTAATGAAGGTGGCAACGTTCTCATTAGAGATAACTTCACATTCCCATTTTTGAACATCAAAGAACTCAGGGTCAATCTCAATTTCCATGTCTTGCTTAACAGCTACCTGACAAGCTAAGCGCATGTGATTGCGGATTTCGCCTTGAGTAAAATAGCCTTCTTCGGTGGGCAGAATAGATCCACCCCCTTCAATAACGCGGCAACGACACTGTGCACAGGTACCACCGCCACCACATGCTGAAGATAAGAAAATACCTTCGCTCGCAAGTGTTTGCAGTAGTTTACCGCCTGCTGGTGTCACGACGTCATTATCGGGATTATCATTTATATGGATGGTAACATCGCCTGAACTGACCAGTCTTGAGCGTGCCGCCAAAATAATGGCGACAAGGCCCATGATGATCAAGGTAAACATCGCAACGCCACCAATCGCCGTAGCGTAATCCATGGTAGGTATCCTTAATCTATGGAGTAGGGGAGCGAAAAGACGTGATGACGTTTTTCTGAGCCCCTACCGAATAAATGAATTAAATAGGTCAAATCGCTAAATAAGTGTTTAAGCTTAGTCGTCTAAATTGACATACCGCCGAAAGACATAAAGCCAAGTGACATCAGACCAACTGTGATAAAGGTAATACCAAGACCACGCAGCGGTGCTGGAATGTCTGAGTATTTCAACTTCTCACGGATACCAGCCAATGCGGTAATGGCTAATGCCCAACCGAAGCCTGCACCCACACCATAAACGACAGATTCGCCGAAGTTATAGTCACGCTCAACCATAAACAATACACCACCTAAGATGGCACAGTTTACAGTGATGAGTGGTAAGAAAACACCGAGGGCGTTGTACAGACTAGGAACGAACTTATCCAAGAACATCTCTAGAATCTGTACAGTAGCAGCAATAAGACCGATGTAGCTGAGCAAACCTAAAAAGCTCAAGTCGATGTCAGGGAAACCTGCCCATGCCAGCGCACCATCTTTTAGAATGAACTGGAATAGTAAGTTGTTTAGCGGAACGGTAATTGCCATTACGACAACAACGGCGACCCCAAGACCAATAGCAGTTGATACCTTCTTTGATACTGCCAAGAAAGTACACATACCTAAGAAGTAGGCAAGCGCCATATTCTCAATAAAGACTGAGGTTATAAATAAACTAACATAATGTCCCATTAGTGACCGCCTCCATGTGCCATGCCTTTAGACTGCGGCTTCATTACAAACTCAGCTTCTTCTACCTGTTCAGGCTTCCAAATACGGACAATGACAATGAACAAAGCAATAATAAAGAATGCTGACGGTGGTAATAATAGTAGGCCGTTTGGTATGTACCAACCGCCGTCAGTCACTGGTTGTAAAATAGTGATACCGAACCAAGTTCCTGCGCCTAGTAGCTCACGAATAGTCGCGACAAATAATAAGACTGCAGAATAGCCGAGACCATTACCAATACCATCTAAAAAGCTTGGTATTGGTGGATTGCTCATCGCAAATGCTTCGGCACGGCCCATTACGATACAGTTGGTGATAATCAAACCAACGAAAACGGACAAGCCTTTACTGACATCATAAGCGACTGCTTTTAACACCTGATCGACCAAGATAACCAATGAGGCAATGATGGTCATCTGGACAATAATACGAATACTTGATGGGATCTGCTTACGAATAATCGAGATAAAGAAACTCGAAAACGCAGTTACAAGTGTTAATGCCACACACATAACCATGGCATTTGCCATGCTTGTTGTGACTGCCAGTGCCGAACAGATACCAAGGATCTGTAGGCCGATGGGGTTATTATCAAAAATAGGCGTGGTTAAAATACTTTTAGTATCAGCCATGTTATGCCTCCTTGCCGTTTGCTACTGGTAGCTTGGCTGCCAATTCGGTTTTAGGTTGAGCTGACGATTTTGATTGATTGGCTTGTGTATCTGCCTCATCAATAGTTTGGCCACTCTCTTCACGTAGCATGTCTAGATAAGGCTTATAGCCTTGCTCGCCTAACCAAAACTGAATCATGTTACTGACGCCGCGGCTAGTCAGTGTTGCACCACTGATACCATCAACCCAGTTATCTTTTGGATTACCGGCTTTGGTCACACCAGTAGCGACGTCACCGTTTTCGTCATAAGACTCGATACCGCTCCACTTAGCGCGCCACTCTGGCTCTTCGATACGAGCGCCTAGTCCTGGAGTTTCTTTATGCTCATAGAAACTGATACCTTTAATGGTATTCATATCGCTTTCAAGCGTTAAGAAACCATAGATAGTACCCCATAGTCCGTAGCCTTGAATAGGTAGTACGACTACTTCAGGTTGACCTGCATCGTCTTTTTTCACATAGACTTTGGCGTATTTAGGTTTACGACCAATACCAGCAGGATCGTTGTTACCTAAGTCTTCACTTAGAGCTTGGTTTTTGGTAGCTTGACTTGCATCATAAGCATTACGATCAGGAATGCCAGCTGCTGCTAGCGTTGCATCATCGACATAGTTACCTTCGTTTAGGTCAATAACTTCAACATCAAAATCTTTAAATCGTTCAGCCACATCATCTGGTGTATCAGACTCAGCATCATACATATCAGCGGCGACCAAAATATTTTTGTTTCGGTCTAAACGTGCATTTTCGAGTTGCGCTGGCTTTAGGCCAACGGCAACTGCTGAAACCAATACCGAGCACACCAAGCATAGCGTTAATGCCACACTGATGGTTTTTGCATTGTTACTTTTGGGCTTGGACATAACGAACCCTCCGAGCTGTTTGGCGTTTGATGTTTGCTTGGGTCACAAAGTAATCAAACAATGGCGCAAATAAGTTGGCGAATAGAATAGCCAGCATAATACCTTCTGGGAAAGCTGGGTTAATGACACGAATCAACACCGTCATAAACCCAATCAAGATACCATAAGCCCAACGACCTTTATTGGTATGTGCTGCTGATACAGGATCAGTTGCCATAAATACGGCACCAAAGGCGAAACCACCAATGACTAAGTGCCAGTAAAACGGTAAGTTCATCATCATGTTGTCTTTAGAGCCAACCATGTTGAAGACCAGCGAAGTGGCAACAAGGCCGACCACACAACCTGCCATGATGCGCCATGAGGCGATACGCGTCCATAGTAGAACTGCTGCACCTATCAAGATTGCTAATGTTGATACTTCACCGATACTACCTTGCATGTTACCTAAGAATGCATCACTCCACGTGATGGCGTTTCCATAGGCATCGACGAAGTCCTGAGGGACCACACCAAGTGCTGCAAGACCAAGAGGAGTAGCTCCTGAAAAGCCATCAACCGCTGTCCATATAGAGTCACCAGACATATAGGCTGGATATGCAAAGTATAAGAATGCACGGCCCGATAGGGCTGGGTTAAGGAAGTTTTTACCTGTACCACCGAATACTTCTTTTGCCACGACTACACCAAAGGTGATACCTAGAGCAACTTGCCATAATGGAATATCTGGTGGTAAACATAGCGCAAATAATACCGACGTTACAAAGAAACCTTCGTTGACTTCATGCCCGCGCACGACAGCAAAGATAATCTCACAGAGAATACCCACGGCAAAAGTAACTATATAGATGGGTAAGAACTGCATTGCTCCATAGACAAAGCTTGCCCAAATACTGTCTGGGTTATAGCCTGCCATGCTAGTGATGACAGTACGCCAGCCTTCAGGCTGTAAGCCAAGCTGAGCGATAGCGGTTAGTGCTTGATGACCGATATTGTACATACCCCAAAACATGGTTGGGAAGGTACATAGCCATACGGTAATCATAATACGCTTTAGGTCAATACCGTCACGCACATGTGATGATGTATATGTGGTTGAGCTTGGTTGACGTAAAAAAGTATCAAACATCTCAAAGATGGCATAGTATTTTTCGTGTTTGCCACCCTTGGTAAAAGACGGCTCCATACGATCGAACATATTGTGTAAAAATTTCATCGTGGTTAGCCCTCCAGCTCAATGCGCGTTAAGTTATCACGCAAAATATCGCCGAATTCATATTTGCCAGGAGATACGAAGGTGCATAATGCTAAATCTTCTTCGTCCAATTCTAGTGCGCCTAAATCTACTGCGCTGACGATATCTTCGACAATCAGTGCGCGTAATAGTTGCGTTGGCAGATAATCCTGTGGCATAACCTCTTCAAAAACACCGATTGGTACCATGGCCCGCGGTGAGCCGTTACTCGTGGTGGTAAAGTTATACTTTTTGCCACCAAAAAACTGCGAAATATAGATAGGCAACTTAGAGAAGCGATTTTTACCTGGTGTAAAGAAGTGGAATGCAGGACGTTCGTGGCCTTCAGCTAATGCACTGATTTGGTTATGAAAGCGGCCAAGATAAGCGATATTGCTAAATAGCTTACGACCAGATAGTACTGAACCTGAGATAATACGGTTTTCCCCAGCAGCCAACTGACCTTTGGTTAATGCAGTAATATCAGCGCCACGCTCAGTGACAACGAGGTGTGGATTGGTAGCCGCAGGACCAGCTAGACTAACCATACGAGGTGTATACAAACGACCTGTGGTAAACAGTTTACCAATCGCAATCACATCTTGATATCCAATCGTCCAAACACTTACGCCACGCATGATAGGGTGTAAGAAATGAATGTGCGTACCCGCTAAACCAGCTGGATGTTTACCAGCAAAGCCATGATACTCAGTGACATTATTAGCTGCGGTTTTCGCAACTGGCGTCAGCTGGGTATCACCGTTATGGCATACAAAGGTCTTAGGGCTGAGTGTAGAGAGTACGGCAAGTCCATCATTGAATGCTTGTAGCTGTTCACTAATGAGCAGCATTGGGTCAAATGCTAATGGATTGGTATCCATTGCAGTGACAAAAATAGCATGCGGACGGGCACCGATTTCTGGAGTACGGCTATAAGGACGCGTGCGAAACGCAGTCCATTCACCAGAGGCAAGCAGTTGGGTCTCAACGACTTCAGAGTCTAGGTCTGCAAGCTGTTGGGAGTCATACTGCTCAAATTCTACTTCTTCACCGTTTGGGTCGACCGCAATTACAAGGCTCTCAAACACACGACGTTCACCGCGGTTGATCGCGATGACTTTACCAGCAGCAGGGGCAGTATAGATAACACCAGCTCGTTTTTTATCTTCAAAAACGGGCTGACCTTTTGCTACGGTGTCACCTTCTTTGACATTCATCGTGGGCTTCATACCGACATAGTCGTAGCCAATAACAGCAACGTGTGTCGGCTTATGCTCAGATATCTCGCGGGAGGGTTCACCGGTGATGGGCAAATCCAAACCTTTTTTGATGGTAATCATAAGCGAAAACTTAGTCCATAGTCTAAAACGATACCAGACTTCCTGTTTGGTATATCGGCAGCATGAACAACTGCGTCATTCAATAAAGCACTCAGTCAGTTATTCCTATAGTAGGATAGTGATAGAGTGATTTAAAAATAATGCATGATCATAACTACTAGTAAGAGTATTAACGCTGACCTTAGACTCCTTAACAACACGTTAATGTCTTATTCGAATTACCAAAGTGGCGACTGGCTACCAAGGTGTATGCAAAAACCATTGATCAAAATAAATCGCTAAAATGATTACTTTAAATCAATAGCTCTATCATACGTTTCATTGAAAATTAAAACTTGTAACACCAGAATGACTGACCACTCCACTCTTACAGATTAAGTATCATGTAAGTCGATACTCGTTCGATAAGACTGTAGCCAAACAAAGATCTATTTAGATAGATGATAAACTGGCTGAAAAACAAACTGACTCAGAAATGAATAAGCAAGCTTTACTTATTATTCATTGCTATATAGTCAGTAATGACAGTTCTAAATCGTTAACCAGTGATAGAAACAGGGTAAAAGACGTTAGGAAAGATATCTAATTAGAGTTTAGTATTGCAGAGTAGACGGTTTAACGGCCACTAGTTGAAATTTCTAATATAACCCTTCTTAGTAATGTATTGATCGATATCGTGCCGATATGTTCAGTTATTACTCGACTCATCCTGACCGTCACGCTTCTTTCTTAGTCACGGATGACTTAATGTAAAGCGTGGCGTATGGTTACTATCACATAGAAACAAATAAAAATTTACCTAGGATTATACGCTAAATTGACCTAAAATTGCCAGTCAGTAATTGAATTTACCTAATGTTTCCAGTGATTGAATCTACTAAAACTTATAGTTATAGCTTTTAGCCTTTGTCATTACTTATATGATATTTCAACGAATTTTTGTTTCGTTGTTGGTTTGTATGAATCCGTTCAAATTTTAAATCGCTTTTTCAACGGTATTTTTCTATTATGGCTTAAAGTGTGTTGTATATTCAATATGCTCAAATTTTTAAGAGTGATTTTTTACATTTATCTAATATTGTGTTTTATAAGGAATGTTATATGTGTGCTGTGCCTGTCATTATCCCGGCTGTTGATTTAAAAGATGGTAAATGTGTACGTTTAAAACAAGGTCGTATGGAAGATGATACGGTGTTCTCTGATGATCCAGTCGCCATGGCCGCACGCTGGGTAGATGAAGGTGCACGCCGGTTACATTTGGTTGATTTAAATGGCGCATTTGATGGTGTACCAGTGCATAGACAAGTGGTGAACGATATTACGAAAGCGTATCCAAACCTACCTATTCAATTAGGTGGTGGTGTGCGTAATATGAACACCATTGAGCAATATATTACCGCAGGTCTGACGTATATCATTATCGGTACGAAAGCTGTTGAAGATCCTGATTTCGTTGCGGAAGCTTGCCGCGAATTTGCTGGACATGTCATCGTTGGCATCGATGCTAAAGATGGTATGGTTGCTACCCATGGTTGGGCAAACGTTACTGATACCAAGGCGACTGAACTCGCTAAGCGTTTTGCGGATGTAGGTGTATCTTCAATCGTCTATACTGATATTGCCCGTGATGGCATGATGCAAGGCGTCAATGTAGAGCAAACGGTTAACTTGGCGCGCGAAGGCGGCTTACCGGTGATTGCTTCTGGTGGTGTGACTGATTTAAAAGACATCGAACTGTTAAAGCCGTATGGTGACTGTATTGAAGGTATTATCACTGGACGTGCTATTTATGAAGGAACGCTAGATTTAAGTGCGGCGCAGGCTTATCTCGATAGCTAATAAAAAGTAAAGACTTTAGATATGTCCTCATTTTTATTGCTATTTAGAGGACTTTGGCTTGATTTGAGGGCGTGTTTTAGTAAAAAATCAGTAAAACAGCAAAGGGTGCTTATGGCGGTTTGTTCTGACCATCAAAAAATACGCAGTTGCCTCAAAGTCTGGGGTCAGATGCTGTTGCTATTAAGCATCATTAGTTTGTGCCTCCCTATTCATGCCGCTGAAACCATCAGTGTGGATGATGCTGCTACGGTGCCCGAAGGGACTGAAGAAGTGGATGCTTCTGACAGTGACGCAAACAATAGTGAGTCAACGCCTGCTACAGCAAACAATCAGTTAACTGAAAGTGATTCAAATAATGGGCTAGACAGCGTTACTTTGGCGACTACGCCGGCACCAGTTGAGTCATCGCCCGTTATCAGTAATGAAAGTACGAATGATGCTCAAATTGAAACCACACCTGCGCCGCAAAAAGACAATGATATTCGGCAACGTATCAGTGGGATATTTTCAGAAATTGAGGGGTTGCAAGCAGTCAATGTTAGCGTTACCCAAGGAGTGGTTACGTTAACTGGTGAAACACCGAATGAGAAAAAAGCGCAACAAGCCATCAGTTTAACCAATCGTTTAACCGATGTGGTTACTGTTGAAGATAGAATTACTCGAACGCTTGATGTACAAGACAACGTATCCACCGTTTACCAAAGTCTCAAATCACAAACGAAAAATGTAGTCAAAGCCTTACCTTTATTATTGGTGGGTATTGTTTTATTTAGCTTGGTGACTTGGTTTGGTAGTTGGTTGTCCAATCGTCAAAAAATGTGGCAACGTCTAACCCCCAACCCATTTGTAGCTGAGTTACTCTCTCAAACTATTAAAATCATCTTTATTATTATTGGTTTGATTTTAGCGCTGAGCTTGATAGGTGCCGAAACCATTTTAAGTACACTGTTGGGTGGCGCTGGTGTTATTGGTATCGCAGTTGGTTTTGCGGTCAAAGACACTATTGAAAACTATATTGCTTCCTTAATGCTAAGTATTCGCCAGCCATTTCGTGCACGTGACTATGTCTTGATTAACAATCAAGAGGGTATTGTGGTACGCTTAACTTCGCGCGCGACGATATTGATGACTTTAGATGGAAATCAATTGCGTATCCCTAATTCAGAAGTTTTCAAAGGTACTATCCTCAATTACACCAAAAACCCTGAACGTCGCTTTACCTTTGAATTGGGCGTTGATGCCAATGACGACCCTCTTGCCGCCATCAAGGTAGGGACCGATGCAATATGTCAGTTAGGTTTTGCACTGGATAATCCAAAAGTTACTGCAGTTATTAAAGAAGTGGGTGATTCTAATATCATTTTGCAGTTTCAAGTCTGGGTAAATCAATTGGAATCTGACTTTTCCAAAGCTCGTAGTATTGCCATACGTGAAACCAAGCATGCGCTTGAAGATAATGGTTTTAGCTTGCCAGAGCCTATTTATCAGTTGCGATTTAATCATAAGTTAGAGCAAGCTTTTGCACACATGCAAGATAGCCATGAAAGTATTGGTGTGTCTGATAAGAGTACTACTTCAACCATTCCTGAGGCGGCAGATATAGGCAAAAATGAACAAAATGGCATTGATAGTAAAGATAAAAAGCTAGCAAAGGCACGTGCCAAAATTATTTTGCAAGGTCGCCGTGCTGATGAGGTGTTAGATACGAGCCCTGATGACAAGCTAATGGAAAAGGTTGAACAAGAGATTTCTGAGAATTCAGATGAGACGGATTTATTGAATAGTGAGAGCCCGCAAGAGTAGTTTGTAACAGCCAGCGAAAACTAGGCATAAAAAATGCAACAAAACATATATCTGACTATTAAAATATGGAACATTTTTATGCAAATTAAACATTTGATTATATTCGCGTTGATTGGTATCGTTGGACTATTTGGCTTTAATCTTATTAATAGCAAACAGCATGAGAAAAATAGAGAAGTTGTTGTTAGTAGCGTTACCGTTGGGAATAATGATACCAATACCAACATAGACAGTTCTGCTACAGACAGCACGGCAAGTAGCTCAGAAGATATCACTAGCCAACCTTTGGCTGAGCAGCCTAAAGCTATCCTCGATAGTGCTACGTCTCAGATAAATCAAGCTCAGCAAACCGAACAGAAAAATTTAGAAAATATGGATAGCGTTGCACAGTAACTAATCTGCACTGCGTAAATAAAAAGTAATTATATAAATAGCGCAGCACAAAAAAAGGCTAACGTCATCGTTAGCCTTTTTTATTATTCAAGTCTTTATTCAGATTAGCCTTTCTTATTGCCACCTTTGCTGCGGCTGCTACTTCTTTTTGCAGGGCTTTTCTTAGGCTGCTCCTTTTTAGCAGGCTGTTTTTTGGTCTGGTTCATAGCACTAGACTGCAGTTTTTCTTTTAGATCAAAATCAATCTGCAACAGGTCCATGTTGACTCCAGCAACTTGTACTTTCACCGAATCGCCAAGTCCAAATAGCGTGCCTTTATCCTTACCAATCAGCTGTTGCTGCTGTTCATCATAAACAAAGAAATCGTCACCGACGTTTGATATGTGCACCAAACCATCAATATATAAGTCAGTCAATGTTACAAATAGACCGAAGCTAGTAACCGTAGTGACTACTCCTTCAAACTCTTCGCCAACATGGTCTTTCATGTAATGACATTTGAGCCAAGACTCTACATAGCGAGATGCTTTTTCGGCACGACGTTCAGTATCTGAAGTTTGTGTACCAGCGCCTTCGAGAGAGAAGTCCATAACAGGCTGTTTGCTGTTGGTGACTTTAGCTTTAATCGCACGATGCAGCATTAAATCTGGATAACGGCGAATAGGAGAGGTAAAGTGGCTATATTCGTCATAAGCCAAACCAAAGTGACCAATATTGTCAGGTGCATAGTTGGCTTGCATCATTGAACGCAATAGCATGCTGTGTATGCTAATTGCATCAGGTCTGTCTTTGGTTGCTTCAATAATCCGCTGATAATCTGCTTGAGTTGGACTCTCTTCTGGGAATGGTAATCCAAAGTTTTTTGCATATTCATGAATACGCATTGACTTTTCACTGTCAGGCTTATCATGATTACGGTATAACACAGGCAATTCATGCTTGAGTGCAAAATTTGCCGCACAGGTATTGGCCAACAACATGCATTCTTCGATCAGCTTTTGAGAATCACCACGAGTACGCGGTAAAATATCTGCAATACCACCTTTTTCGTTGAATTTTATATACGTCTCAACGGTCTCAAACTCCATTGCATGGCGATCTTCACGTTTTTTAAGCAACAGCTCATACAGCTGATGTAGCGTATCGATAGATTTTTTAACGTCTTTGTTGCCCGTTAATGATTTAGGCAAACGTTTATCAGTCGGATTTACGAAGTAGTCATTTACTTGATTATAAGTCAAACGTGCTTGTGAGTGCATGACTGATGGATAGAACTCATATCCTGTGACCTTGCCTGCACGTGATATTTTGATATCAGCAACCATACATAAGCGATCAAGATCAGGGTTCAGTGAACATAGACCGTTAGATAGCACCTCAGGTAGCATCGGAATCACGCGATGCGGGAAGTATACTGACGTACCACGCTCATAGGCATCTTGATCAAGTGGTGAGTTCGGCGTCACATAATAGCTGACATCAGCAATCGCAACCACGACACGGTAATTACCACCAGAACGCTTTTCAGCGAATACAGCATCATCAAAGTCACGCGCATCTTCACCGTCAATAGTGACAAGCGGTAGATGACGTAAATCTGTGCGGTCTTTTATGTCTTTTTCAGTTGGCTCTTGATAGTCATTAGCTTGCTTCAGAGCAGCTTCACTGAAATCTGATGGAATGTCGTAGTTGAGCAGGGTAGTCTCAATAATCAATTCGCGGTCATTGTCGTCAGACAATACTTCAGTGATTTTACCGGTGGCAAACTCATGTTGGTTTGGCCAGTCAATGATGTCAACTTTAACAGGTGCGCCTTGCTTAGCGTTAAATGCCTGAACATTGTCATCAGTAACCGTGATTGGCTGATGATTATTTGGACTACCAAGCTCAACGCAGTAGCCATCATCATCACGGGCAAGTGTACCAATAAAGTTGTTTTGGCGACGTTCCACGATATCAACAATACGCCCTTCAGTACGCCCACGGTTGTCCGTTGATGTACCGACGGCTTCGACAGTGTCACCATTAAATACCCAACGCATTTGTTTTTCATGCAAAAACAAATCTGGCATATCACTTAAAAGTACAAAGCCAAATCCTTTAGGATGAGCAGACACGGTGCCAGTGACGACATCTTGCTGAGTCACTGTACGATAGCGATAAGGACGACCTTCACGGTTTACCTGTCCATCACGTGCCATAGCTTTGAGACGATTACCCAAAGCATCAAACTGATCGGTATCATCAATATTAAAGGCTTTTGCTAACTGTTGATGAGTGACTTCGCCGTGCTCAGTAATCGTACTAAGTATTAGTTCACGACTAGGGATGGGGTTGTCATATCTTTTTGCCTCACTTGAGGCGTTTGGGTCATTCCAACTCATAAATTACCGTATCTATTTTTAAAATTATTAATAAGGGCTATCTTAACACGAACGACGTTGTAATATCTTGCGTCAATTGTTGTATGTGTATTCATTAGCAAGGAGCCATTACCTCTATGAGGCAACAGCAGTTTGGATAAATCAAAGATCGATATCAACCGTGTTTGATTTATCGGTTATCTTTTTACTGTTTATTTCTTTTGATACTTCTAGCACAGTGGTTTGATTAGATTTATCAAGGTATTTTTGTGCTTTATCAACTTCGCTAGTCAAGGTATTGACCGTTTGTTTCATATTCTCTAGTGCTTCGATTTTATAGTTGCTAATCATATCCATCGTGTCATAGACATTGTTAAAAGCATTTTGCAACTTATCAAGTTCAATGCTGCTGCTGGTCGCTTGCTCATGGATTTCACCTGACTGGCGTTTGAGCATTGCTGAGGTTGATTCAATCAAGCTACTGGTCGTTTTATTCAACGCAGTGATTTGATCGAGTACCAGTTTTTGATTGGTCATCGCTTGAGCTACGACGACAGCCGTGCGTAATGCTGATACCGTTGTCGTGGTTGCGCGATCGACACCCTTAATCAGCTCTAAGTTATTGCGACGAATGGTATCAAGCGCTAAATACCCTTGTACATTAACGGCCAGCTGGGTCAAAAAATCTGTATTTTTTTGACGGACATAAAACAACATTTCTTCTTTAATAATACGAGCTTTCTCAGGATCAGTCGCTTCTATCGCATAGACTTTTTGCTCTAGCTGCTCATCAATCTTTTTGCCAACGTAGACATACTGACGAATAGATTGCATCAGCTCCCACATATTGACTTTTTCTTGTTCAATCATTGCATTGTCTTTGAGCAATTCATCTTTACCATTATAGAGACTGGTAACAACGGCATTGATATGAGACTGTGCGGATTCATATTGGCGGAAGTAGTCTTGTACTTTATTACCGAACGGAATGAGACCAAACAGCTTACGTGAACTGGTCAGCTCTTTTTTGCTAGGATCTAAGTCTTCGACAATCCCGCGCAGTTCCGTTAGTGAGTTAGCGATAGGGGAGTTATCAAACAAGCTATCATTGAGACTTTTTGCCGGCAAATCTAACATACGGTTAGAGACTTGTGCTGACTCTCGAATCTCTTTGGTACCTAAATTGTGAATAGATTGCACGTTTTGTCGAAACTCATCGCTGTGCACAGAGTTAGTAAGTACATGGTCTACAAAAGCATCAACTTTGGCATCGAGCTCCGGAATCTGGCTTTCATCCAACTTGACCATCTGATCTGCTTCACTTTTTTGTATCTCTTTCACAGGTTCAGGTGCAGTTAAAGAAATACTTGGAGTTTTTGCGTTTTCTGGTGGGGTCAATTCTTGCATGAAGTTTCCTGTAATATCTAAAAGGGACAGTGTTTTTGGTCAATAGCTATATAAAGCGGTAACCGTAAAAAACATTGATAGTAAATGGATATTCTTATGCACTCGGTTATTCTTATTAGAATAGTATAAATGCGGTGCAGCAGAGCTTTAGATTAACGGGTAATGAACGAGTTGAGAAGATAGGTTTTGTAAAGTGGCGTCGACTTATTATATTAAAAAATGGCTATTAACAGGCTTAAATATTAAAAAACCATCAATATCCCGCAGCATATTGATGGTTGAGATTATAAGTATCTACATCGACTAACAGCCACCACTAAAACAATCTACAAAACAGATTATTTTTTCTTAGTTGGTCCAAGCAGCATACCCATTTGACGACCTTCCATCTTAGGATACTGCTCAACGTTAGCAATCTCAGCAGTGTCTTCGATAATACGATCTAGCTGCTTACGACCAATCTCTTGGTGCGCCATTTCACGGCCACGAAAACGAATACTGATTTTAACTTTGTCTTGGTTTTCTAAAAAGCTGAAGATTTTTTTCAGTTTGACCTGATAATCAGCTTCTTCAGTACTAGGACGCAGTTTCATTTCTTTCAGCTGAGTTTGCTTTTGGTTCTTTTTAGCTTCTTTCGCCTTTTGCTTCTGATCATAGAGGAAATGCTTATAATCCATGATTTTACACACAGGCGGCTTGGCATCTGGAACCAATTCGACCAAATCTAGATTGTCTTCACGTGCCGCTTTCATCGCGGTTTCGATATCGACCACGCCCATTTGTTCGCCGTCTTCTTTGACGAGACGGACTTCTTTGACATTGATATCTTCGTTGATGTTCAAACGGTTCGACTGTTTAATAGGTATTACTCCTCATCTGTTTTTGGGGTCTGTCGGCCTTTTTCAGCGACAGCTGTCTGTACTAATGTAATAAATTTAGAAATACTCATTACGCCAAGATTCTCACCTTCACGCGTACGGACGTTGACACTGCCCGATTCGACTTCTTTATCCCCTAATACTAGCATATAGGGAATACGTTCTAATGTTTTCTCTCGTATCTTAAATCCAATCTTTTCGTTACGCAAGTCACTAATAGCACGTAAACCTGCATTTTTTAGTTCACTGACTACATTTTCACAAGCATCGGCCTGTTTATCTGTGATATTCATGACTACAATTTGTTGTGGTGCTAGCCATACGGGCATCCAACCGGCATAGTTTTCAATCAATATGCCGATGAAACGCTCGAACGAACCCAATATCGCACGGTGTAGCATGACAGGTACTTCGCGTTCATTCTGCTCATTTACAAATTCAGCATCAAGGCGCTCAGGCATGTTTGGATCAACTTGAATAGTACCGCATTGCCATATACGACCTAACGAGTCTTTTAGACTGAATTCAATTTTTGGGCCATAGAAGGCACCTTCACCGGGTAGATAGTCCCAGTCAAGGCCTGAACTATCTAGCGCGTCGGCCAACGCTTTTTCAGCAAAATCCCATGATTCATCACTACCGACACGTTTTTCAGGACGGGTTGAAAGCTTCATGATGATGTGATCAAAACCAAAGTCTTCATAGACAGCAAGCGTGAGCTTAATAAAGTCAGCAACTTCTTGTTGAATTTGCGCTTGGGTACAAAAAATATGCGCATCATCTTGCGTAAAGCCACGAACACGCATTAGACCATGTAATGAACCTGATGGCTCGTTACGATGACAAGAACCAAATTCTGCCATACGTAAAGGCAAATCACGGTAAGATTTCAGGCCTTGGTTAAATACTTGCACATGGCAAGGGCAGTTCATAGGTTTTACGGCATAATCACGGTTTTCACTCGAAGTCGTAAACATATTGGTTGCATAGTTACCCCAATGACCAGAACGTTCCCACAAGCTACGATCCACGATTTGTGGTGTTTTAATTTCTTCATAGCCATTATCATGCTGTACTTTACGCATATATTGTTCAAGCACTTGGTAAATGGTCCAACCATTCGCATGCCAAAATACCATGCCTGGTGCTTGCTCTTGCATGTGAAACAGGTTTAACGCTTTACCAATTTTACGGTGGTCGCGTTTTTCTGCTTCTTCAATACGCTGGATATAGGCCTTTAGGTCTTTTTTATCAGCCCACGCTGTACCATAGATACGTTGCAGCTGCTCGTTTTTGGCATCACCGCGCCAGTATGCACCCGACATTTTGGTCAGTTTAAATACTTTTAAGAAGCGCGTGTTTGGTACGTGCGGGCCACGGCACATATCGACGTACTCTTGATGATGGTACAGACCAAAGGCTTCTTCACCCGGCATATCGTTGATTAATTTAAGCTTATAGTCCTCACCGCGCTCTTCAAATATCTTGATCACTTCATCGCGCGGTGTCATTTTTTTGATGACATCATAATCTTGTTTGATCAGTTGCATCATGCGTTTTTCGATGGCTTCCATATGCTCAGGGGTAAACGGCGTCTCGCTATAGATGTCGTAATAAAAACCATCTTCGATGACCGGTCCGATGACCATTTTTACCTCTGGGTAGAGCTGTTTTACTGCATGACCTAACAAGTGGGCGCAGGAGTGGCGAATGATATCGACACCGTCAGCGTCTTTTGGCGTCACGATTTCAACTTTGGCATCATGGGTGATCGGATCGTGTGCATCGACTAATTGACCATCAACGCGCCCAGCGACCGTCGCTTTGGCAAGTCCTGCACCAATACTCTGCGCCACTTCCATGACGGTGGTATTGCCTTCAAAGTTTTTTACGCTACCATCTGGTAAAGTAATCGCTACCATAATCTATTCACCTTTTTGGATCCGTTGGCAGTGATGATTGCAACCATCAATCATATAACCGTAAGACCGCATCAATTATATCTAACTGCTGTGATATGTTAAGAAAAGTACCACCCAAAATACTAAGTTGAGACGATATTAATAGCATGCTTTTGGCCACTTTATCTAAAGGCTCACTTTAGCATTACAAGGTAGTGTCATAAAAGCCACTATTATAGCAAACACTGCCTAGCAACACTAGGTTGGAGAATATAGATACAAAGTGACAAAAGTATTATAACAAGCGATGTCAGCACGGTGACTGTTTAAGTATCGATGCAGCACTTGTTAAGTATCGATGCAGCACTTGATGCTTCAAAGTTACCTAATTACCGATGCTATAGTCGATACACTCTAAAAATGTCATAGCGCTACTGGGATGAATGTTGCGCAGCCTCTGGGAACGCAGCACGCAAGTAAAATTTATACCAGTGGCGCGTTTAAATCCATAACAGTTTTACATTCAGCTAACTATATGAAAAATAACGTCTTATCTCGCTGCATCATGTTCATATCGGATTGACTATATAAGTATTTATTAAGCAGATATCAATAGGTAATAGATAACGCCAATTTTGCTACCACTATATAACTAATGAAGTGATGATGGTTTAAGTCGCAGCGCCGTCCTAAAAAGTTTTTTCGCTAACATATTGAAAATACTAGTCTATTTTATGTTTGTTGAAATTAATTAAAAAACTTGTCAAAAAGCAGTTGACACCCGTCAGAAACTCTCTATAATACGCACCTCATCAGGACGAGCCAAGCATTACTAGGGTGAATTACATAGTAACAACGCAGCGAACCTTGAGAAACAAATTATAAAAAAAGCTTGACAAACCAAATCGTTATGATATGATAGTCGGCTCGCTAATAACGATAAGCACATTGCTTAGTTATTAGATATATAACTCTTTAACTGGACGACAGTGAAGAGACACTATTTAAAAGCACAACTAAAGAACAACTTGTGTGGATTTTTGCTGATATAGAATGCTAAAAAATAAAGTTGGTTTTGACTTCTTTTCGGGAGTTAATTCTAACTATAAAAATTATCATTTA